>NZ_JAPELX010000003.1 GCF_026343335.1 Streptomyces sp. NBC_00078
AGGATGCTTCGCATCCTATGCCCAGTGATCGGCTTCGCCGATCACCTGACGGCGTTTCACGCCGTCCCGGGCTCCGCTTCGCGGAGCCTGACACTCGCTTCGCGAGTGCCGGCGGTTGGTGCTGGGGCCGTTTCACGGCCTCTGACCTGGGGTTTTGCCGCTTCGCGGCCAAACCTAGCCGCTTCGCGGCTTGGCTGGCTACGAGGGCAGGGGTCGAGCTGGTCGGTTCCGTTTCCGCTCGAACGTGGTATCGGTTCAACCGCTTTTCTCCTTTCCCTTTTCTTTTATGTGCCCAACATACATCATCCGGCTTTCTTTATCAAGGGGGGTGGTCGCCTCCTTATTGAATGGCCTTTCTGGGCTTTATGGAATTACCCTAACTGCTTTATCGTGCGCGCGGAACCTCTTTTATTTTGGCGGCCGTAGGCCGTATTCCTATTACCCCGTAGGGGTGGACCCCAGGCGCGAAGCGCCTTTAAGGGGGTCCGCCGCGCTAGCGGCTGCCCGATAGGGCAGAGTCTTTTCCGCCCCATGGCCGAAGGCCATTTAAGGGGGCGGGTTTCCCCTATGGGCCCGCGAAGCGGGGTCACGTCCGCCCGTGGCCGAAGGCCACTTAAAGGGCGGACCAGCCCGAAGGGCTGTCGATTGGCCGCGCATTTTGGGGCACAGCAAAGGGCGGCGAGAGACTCGCCGCCCTTTGGTTCTTTACCTAGTTGTTACTCGTTTTCCTCCTCTGCGACCTCCTCCTCGTAGTGGAGGTATCCGGCGCGGGTGATCTCTTCCGGGTCCACGCCGTTGATCCGAGCAAGGTGGAAGAGGTTCGCGAGGAGGTCCCCGGAAACCTCCCTGAGAGCCTCCTCGTCGACGTTCAGAGTGCCGTCGGTGTAGTTCTGGCCGGTCTGCCTGCCGAACGCCTCAAGGGCGGTTACAGCCCAGCTTGCGCGGGTCCTGTTGGCCTCGGCCGGGCCGTCGTCGTAGATACTCACTTGCCCCACCCCCACCACGAACGGATTTCGTCGGGGGTGTCGACGCTGTAGCTGTTTTCGACCATTTCCTCGAACGAGGTTCCCGGCTTTTCGAGGCAGGCAATCGCCGCGTTAACCGCGAGGTTGATTGCATCTGATTCCGGCTCGCCGAGGTCGAGATAGTCGTTTACGACGTCGGCGCCCTCGTTCACGGCGTCATATACCTGAGTTGAGGTATAGGCGGCCGGTGCCTTGATTCCGACGGCCCTTGCGTCGAGGAAAGCAATCAAGGCCGAGCGGTGCTTTTCGAGGGATGCGAGTTGACCATATGTGCTGTCCGGAGAGTCGAGGTATTCCTCGACGGCCTCGGCCATTTCCGCGAGGGATACGGCGGGGTCGGTGACGTAGCCGAGCATTCCCTCGGCGTCGACCGCCCAGACCTCGGAACCGTCGAGGTCAATGTCGCGCCGGTCGAGGAGGTCGCCGCATTCGTGGCACTTGAACAGGCCGTCCGGCTGAATGCGGAACTGTGTCAGTCCGCCGCACTGCTGGCAGTTAATCGGGGTCACGGAAGGTGCCTTTCGTCGTGTGCTTCCGGGGCGTTGCCCAGGAGGCCGCACGGCTCGGCGTGTGCTTTTTGGCCCGGTGCGCGCCGTAGGCGCAGGGCCAAAAACCCTTTTGCCGGTGCGCGCCGCAGGCGCAGGCAAAAGGGCGGTCCGCGAAGCGGACCGAATTGCCGGTGAACGCGCCGAAGGCGCCCGGCAATTCGCCCGGAGGGCCCGCCAGGGCCCGCAGGGCGGCGCGCGGCGTGCCGTGTGGCACCCTGGGCCACGCCCCGGAAGAAAGGCCCGTGAGGGCCCCTCAACTCCCTTTCGCTGCGCCTTGCTGCGCCCTTGCTGCGCCCCGGGGCACGAATCCCCCTCCCGGTAGTGCTGGAAGGGGGATTCGTGTTTCGCTTACGCCGGGCTACTTCTGATAGGCAGCAATCCGGGCGCGCACTTCGGCGGCGTCAATGCATCCGGGGTGCCGGAACGGCGACGGCGGGTTGTTGTTCCTTCCGCGCAAGTGGGACCAGTAGCGGGGGCCCTGCCAATCGCAGAGGCCGCACACCATGAACCACGGGTTATCCGCCCCGGGGTATCCGCCCATCGGTGTCCAGAGGTATTCCGCCAGTCCGGCCATAGCCACGCGGGCACCCTCGGTGTTCCGTGCGGTGGCGGGCATACGCGGATGCAGGAGCGGCACCGGGCCGAACAGTCCGCGAGGCTGCGCGAGTTCGTCCTCGCCTTCCTGTTGCGGGGTGAGGCGCCCGGCGTCGAATTCCTCGACGAGGTGGCGCGCGGCGGCCTCGCTGCCGATGCTTCCGGCGGCGACTCGGATTTCATCGGTCTGTCCGGCGGGGACGGCGAACCATGCGCCGTGCCACCTGAAAATCAGGCCGATGCGCTGCCCGTCGATGAGGACGGGATAGCGGCATTCCTGGTCGGCGTCGCCGAGCTGGTACCGCGGCTTGGTGTCCTCGGTGGTCATGGACGACGTGCTCGTTGCGTTCACGGAAGGTGCCTTTCGTTGCGTGCTTCCGGGGCGTTGCCCAGGAGGCCGCACGGCTCGGCGTGTGCTTTTTGGCCCGGTGCGCGCCGTAGGCGCAGGGCCAAAAACCCTTTTGCCGGTGCGCGCCGCAGGCGCAGGCAAAAGGGCGGTCCGCGAAGCGGACCGAATTGCCGGTGAACGCGCCGAAGGCGCCCGGCAATTCGCCCGGAGGGCCCGCCAGGGCCCGCAGGGCGGCGCGCGGCGTGCCGTGTGGCACCCTGGGCCACGCCCCGGAAGAAAGGCCCGTGAGGGCCCCTCAACTCCCTTTCGCTGCGCCTTGCTGCGCCTCGCTGCGCCCGGAAAGCACGAATCCCCCTCCCGGCAGTGCCGGAAGGGGGATTCTCCGTATCGCTGTTACGCCGCTGCGCCGCCCTCGATCCAGCGGACGACGTCTCGTGCTCGCCTGTTGTCGTCGCCGAGGAGGCCCATCAACTGATCGGCGAGTTCGCGGGCGTATTCGGGGTCCTCGGCCGTGAGCTTTCGCCATGCTGCGTGAGCGTTCCTGATCATCTTGTGGGTGTCTTCCTCGGGCTGCGCCTTGGCCTCCTGGCGGCGCTGCGCCGTCTGGATGAGGAGCTCGGTCACCTCGGCCCACTCCGTCGTGGCGGTGCGCAGCGTGAACGCTGCGCGGGTGGTCATGACGTTGACCGTGTACGGGTGGTGGGGGCCGTACTGCTGGGCGAGGGCGTTCTCCAGTTGGTCCGCGGCGATGATGGCCTCGACGAGGGCGCCGCCCTTTTCCTGGGCGACGAGGGCCCGGAAGAGGGTCTGAAAGGGCGCGGGCAGGGGCGCGGCCCATTCGCTCGACATGCGCGGGGCCGGTGCCGCCAGGGGCGGGAGCGGCACCGGGTCGGTGAAGCCCGCGGGGGTGCCGTCCGGCTGCTGGGCGTACGGCGACGGCGGGGCCCAGTTGGGGGCCTCTACCGTGAGGCTGAATCCGTCATCCGCCGGCGGGGCGCTGGGCGGCTCCGGGGCCGCCTGTGCGGGCGGCGCCGGGGGCGTCGGGTGTTGGTGGTCAAGGGTCGTGACGGTGCCGTCTGCGTCCACCACGAGGGGCCACTCGGTGCCGCTGGTGTCCTTGGCGATGACGCGGACGGGACGGCCGACGTACGCGGCCTTGATCCGGACCTCGGCGAGCGCCTCGACGCGGGCCTCGTCGGGGGTGAGGCCGGGCTCGGTGACCTCCTGGCCGTCGATGGACGCGACCCCGTTTGAGCTGATGATGATTGTGTAGATCGGCGATGCGGGAATCTGGTCAAGGTTCATGGTTCTTCTTTCTCCGCCTATCCACCCTTGGGGAAATAAGGCGGTGCCCATCCAAGGTAGGTGGCGCCCCATTTCGTTTCGATATCCGTTGCGGGGACTACGTCAATATATCCCGGACGTCGAATGTCGTTGCTAGCGATTTTTCCGTCTCCGAGGTATACGGCGACGTGTCCAGCGCGTTGCCCGGTGTCCCAGTACATCAAGGCGCCCGGCGGTGGGTTCCGGTCCTTGTCGTGTTTCATGCTGGCGGGCATTTCTTTGTAATGGTCGATGGCGTACTGAACTCCGGAGAAATTCCAGCCGTAGACCTTCGCGGTGAACGCCAGACAGGCGCGGTACCACAGGGCGCTACTTCCGATGCCGGACTGCGACTTGGCCCAGGCGATGGCGTCCTCGGTGCTGCGCGGGTTCTTTACGGCGGCGGGCCACGGTGCATCCCCGTCGTGGAAGGGGGCTCCGGGCTTGCCCGGCTTGCCGCCGTTCCCCTCCGGGTAGCACTCGCCCTCGGTGGCCGGGCCCTGGTCCTCGTCTCCGTTGCTGGCGTCGTCGCCCTGGTCCTCGTTGCCGGTGCCGGCGTCTCCCGCGCGGTTGAGGTCGAGCCCTGCCTCCTCGGCGATCTGCCGGGCGGCGTCCTCGTGCCCGGCGTACAGGTCAGGGTGCGCGGAAGCCTGCACTGCTTGGGCGGCCTTGCCGAGGTCCATCGTCGACCACCCCTTTATGTCGGTGAGGCCGCGCGGAGAGCCGTCGTCGTCCCCCAGGAAGAACATCCGGGCGGCGTACTTGGGCTTCATGATGTCCGCCTTGGTTCCCCACCCCGAGGAAGGCCGCTGCTGGAAAAGGCCGATGCTGTCCAAATGGCCATGATCCAAGTTGAGGAGCGTCGACTCCTGTAGCGCGGTCATCAGCGCAATGAGGGTTGCTCGACCGGGGAGACCGGCCTCCTCGGCAACGCCGTCAATGATCTTGGCGTTCGCTATCTGGTCTTTGCGGATCTGGCCGCCGGGCGCCTGTGCGGTGCCCTCGCCGTCGTCGAGGTCGACGCCGGGTTGTCCTCGCTCGCCGCAGGAGTCGGCGAACGCCTTCCCGCCGGCCCCGGCACCGACGATGCCGAGGACCAGGAGGAAGACGATAAAGACGATGGCGGCCACGCCCGCGGCCTTGAGCTTGAGCGCGGTCCCCCCGAGGTTGGCCGCGGCGCGGGCCGCGTCGCGTGCTTCCACTACAGCCCCAGGATTCGGGAGATGTGCCACCCGTCGCCGCTGGAGTTGGTCAACTCGACCTGATACACCACGGTTTCGCTGTAGTTGGTGTATCCCTCGACGTCGACTTTCGCCGTGGTCTCGCGCCATACCCGGATCGGGGAGTCCGCGGGAAGGTCGTCCTTCGCCGGCGCGACTTTGACCGAGGAGACCGAGGAGACTCCGCCCCTGCTGACGAGCTTGTCCCAGGCCGGGTCACTGTGACTGGTCAGGTTCTCGACGAGGGACGGCGCCATGTACGGCGCCGCCCGCAGAACGGGCGCGGTGTGCTCCTCGTCCTGGGGCGGGTTGCGGGTGAGGTAGAGCCGGACGGCCTTCTCCGCGACGGTCTCGGGGTCGCTGAGATCGACCGCCGGCGCCGAGGACGAGGGGGAGCTCGACGGCGACGAGGAGACCGAGCTCGCCGGGGCGGGCTTGTCGTCCTGCGCGCCGGGCGTCGCGCTCGCCGAGGAGGTGACTTGGGCGGCCCCGTCCCGCTCGGCGCCGAGGAGGCCGGGCCACAGCCACCGGGCGCCCACACCGAGACCCAGGATCACGGCGAGGATGAGCACCGCCCCGGCGGGCCGGATCGGATCGCGGCGGCGCTCCTCGCGCACCCACTCGCGGGTGTTGCGCCGTACCGCTTCCCGGTGCTCGCGCTTCTTCTGCCGGCGGCCTCGGCGGCGGCCGGTGGTGACCTCCTCGGGGTAACGGGCCGTGGCGAGGAACTCGCGCCACTCCTGCGGTGTGCGCTCGTCATCCTTCTTGGGCATGGCGGCTCACCCCTTGCCGGTGTTGTTGGGCCTCGGTGCCGGAACGCGGCTCGTCTCCGTACGGCGAGCGGGCGCGGCGGCCTTGGGCGGCGGTGCGGTGGTGGCGGGGCGGCGCGGCGGCGGCCCGTTCGGCGTGCTGCGGATGACGGTCCCCTGAATGATCTTGGGATCGGGTCGGCCGGGGGTGGCGGCCGGGGGCGCCTGCCGGAACGCGTAGTTGGGCGCGGCGCCGGTCTCCGGGCGCATCACCGAGCTTGGCGGCGGGGCGATGGCCGGTCGCGCTCCTGCGGGCGCGGCGGCTCCGTCCTTGCTCGGCGGAAGGGCCGGGCGCGGCCGGGTCGGCTGCGGGGGCAGGGTGGCGCGGGCCTTCCCGGTGACGTCGGGTCGGTCGCGGTCGAGTGTGATCACGGGGGCGTCGGCGCGGCCGGCACCACCACCACCGGGCGGAAGGGCGGGACCGGCGCCGGCACCGGCCGTGACCGGGAGCGGCCGGGGAGCCGGGGGCCGTTGCTGCGGGACGCGGGTCACGGTCACGCCGTAGTCGTCCGCCAGGCCGCCGCCGCCGGGCGGGAGGGCGGGCGCACCGCCGCCACCGCCGCCGCCGCCACCGCCGCCACCAGGCCGAGACCCGGGTCGGCCGCCGCGCGTGCGAACGGGTTGGTTGTGCTGGCCGTTGTCGCGCCGGCGGTTCCCTCCGCCGCCTCGGTTGAGCATCTTGGCGGCGAGGAGTCCGGCGACCATGCCGCCGGAGGTGGCACCGCGGACGCCGAAGATTTGCGCGAGGACGTCGCGGAACTTCATTGCGACGATGGCCGCGGCGATGCTCAGGCCGCTGGTGGGGAGCCACCCGTACTCGCCGAACATCTGCGTGGTGGCGGCCTGTAGAGAGAGGACCGCCCCGAGGGTCATGGTCGCGATGAGTGATTCGAGGGTGCGGGCGAGGAGCTGATCGAACCATGCGAGTCCCCATTGCCGGGGACGCCCGGGGATTACCCAGAGGCAAGCGAAGATGACGCCGGTCAATAGGAGCATGAGGGCGCCCAACAGGCTTGCCAGGGAGGTAAAGGCGAGCATGAGAATAAGGGCCGCGAACAGAATCACGCTGATGAGCGCCGGGACGGTGACCATGATTCGGCCGACCGGGCTATGCCCTTGACGCCATGTCACCGAGTCCCCGCCGACGGCGTCTTTGTCGACCTCGTCCTGTAGCCATTCCTTGCGCTTGTCTTTGCTGGTTCCCTGGTCGAGGAGTTGCTTTCCGTACTTCTCACAGACCTCGAAACTTCCGAATTCTGCGACACACCACGGGGTCGCGACGTACGAGCGCCACACGGCATCGGACGACTTTCGGAGCATGTCGTCCCGGCCGTTGCCGGTGAATTTGGGTTCGTGGCCGAGCTCGAACGGGAAGTCTCCCGATCCGTCGCCGAGACCGGCCGATGTGGCGTTCATGGTGATACTCGCGCCGACTTGCCGGGCGGAGTCCACCCCGCCGACCCAGGTCTGAGGGCTGGTCAGGAGCGAGATCGAGAAGACACCGGAGATCAGCACCCATGCGATTTGCGAAAGGCCCCCGCCCCCGCCGCCTTTCTTGTGCTGCATGAATGCGACGAATCCGCCGACCGCGAGAGCGGACGGCAGGAGTGTTGCCGTAAGCCCCTTGGCGGCTCCGCCGATGCTGTCCGTAATGGCCTTTTCGAGCGGCGGAATCGACGTGAGCTGAAAAATCCACTGGACGATCACGATGCACGCGGTTCCGAGTACCGTGATCAGCGCCATGCAGAAATCCGCGACGAATTCGGCCATGGGGTCGAGGACGTCCCACTTACCGAAATCCGAGTCGAGCATCCAGAGACTCGGATTGCTGTACGTCTCGTACATGGTTCCCTGCCCTGCGGGAACCTTGCTGTCCGGCGAGGGCATCAGGTCACCGATGCCCGTGGGGTCGATATCGGCGGCCTGTGCGTGACCGGCGAAAACCATCAACGTGGTGAATGCGAACAGAACTGGGATTGCCACGGTTCGCATACGCGGCATGGATTGGACGAGCACTGTTACCCCCCGGACAGGGCGGCACGGACCGGCGAACCGTGCCCCATGTCGCCGTCTTGTACGTCCTCGTGCTGATCGACGACCCAGGACCCGCCCTCGTCCACCAGGCGCAGCGCGCGGCGGGTGGTCTCCGGGTCCTTGTCGGGCCACTGGTAGGTGTAGGTGACGAGGACGCCGTACCCGGCCGGGTGGTCCTCGACGGCGGCGACCTCGACAACGTCACTGGCGGACACGGCCCCGGTGTCCGCTCGTTCGGGACCGCTCGACGTCCTCGACGCCCTCGGCTGCGGCGTCGAGCCGTCGGCATAGGTCGGCGGCTCGAACGACGGCGAGGGACTGCTCGACGCCTCGTCGGTCGGTGTCGGCGAGGGCGGGGTGTGCTTGGCCGTGCACTCCTCGACGGTGCCGCCGCGCAGCCGCTTGGAACTCATCCCGCAGGCGGCGGCCCAGTCCTCGCGGTTGTCGGCCTCCTGGTACGAGCGGGCCACCTTGAGGACGGCGGCCGTCGGGTCCTCCTGCTTGTCCTCGGCCTTGCCGTCCTTGCCCGAGGAGCACCCGCTCGCCAGGAGGCCGGCGGCGAGCACCAGGGCCGCCGTCGAGATCGTTGTCGACCGCTTCATACGCCCGCCTTTTCCATGGTCACGGTGCCGTCGGCCTGGTTCTGGGCCGCCTTGGGGGAGGTGTCGAGGAGGTCGAGGAGTTCCAGCGAGGGGACGTCCCACTGAACGGTGGCGCAACTGAAACGCCGGTCCCTGATGATCGAATGGCCGTGCCTGATCTCGCCGTCCGGCAGGAGGCCGACGGACTGAATCAGGGCCCGGGTGTGCTGATCCTTGGGCAGGCCGAGGAGCTCGGCGAGCGCGTCTTGTTGGTCCCTGGTGGTCAACTGGAATCCCGCGACGGTGGTCAACTGCTCGATGACACCAACGAGCTTGACGAGGCTCTCCGGGTCCTGCGTGTCCAGGAGTAGCGACGTCGCCAAGGCCCGGCCCACTCGCGCGATGTACTGGAGGAAGTTCGAGCCCTCACGCGTCGCGGTGAGAACGTGAACTTCCGGCACACACACGGCCTTTCGCAGCCCGCGCAGGTCGCGGCGGCCTGCGGTGGTGACGCCGTACGCCAACATCGAGTGCATGAGTGCCACGCTCAACCGCTGCATGGGGTTCCACTCCTTGCGGGTGCTCTCGGCCCCGGGGAGGGAGAGGCCCGGCATCTGCACAACCCAGATTCCGGCCTTGGGTGCGAGCGGCGGGGCGTCACCGGTCGGGCGGCCCATGAACGGGGCGCCGAGGGCGTTTTGCGAGAGCTCCCACAGGGCCTCGCCGGTCTCGCGGGCGAGCGGGTCGTCCATCTGTCGCAGGTACTCGATCACCTTCCAGGTGGCCGGGTTGCCTGCCTTGATCACCTCGTTCGTGGCACGGGTGATCGGGGTCTCGGCGCCGCGTTCCCGCAGGTGTTCGGGGGCGGCGATGCTGAGTTGTGCGGGGACCTCGCCGCGTGCCGCGTCGGTGCCCTCGGCGGTCAGCAGAGTGAAGAGGTCGCAGACGCCGGCGAACGCCGGGCCGGTCTCGACGAGGTGGGCGTCGAGGCCGTACCGTCGCGCGGCCGTCACCACTCCCCCAAGGTCGCCCTTGAAGTCCAGCGCCAAGCAGTAGGCGCCGCGGAATCCGGCGTCCAACATGCTCAACATCATTGCCGTGGTCTTGCCCCGGCCGGACCGCCCGACGTACGCCGTCGTCGTCGCGTCTCCCCTGTCGCTGCCGGCGGTGACGTCGTTCCTGAACACGCCGGGTGTGCTGCCGGTGAGGTACCCGACGATGGGGCCGTTGTCGTCCCCGACCTTGGCGCCGCCCCACCACCAGGAGCCGGACAGGGCGGTGACGTCGCGGACGTGGCCGAGGTCGGGCACGCGGATTTGGTCGCCGGGCTGCGACTCGATCCACAGTTCGCGTTGCTCCTCCTCGCCGACCGAGACCTCGATACCGAGGCCGCCATAGTGCGTGATCACCGCGTCCACCTGGGACCGCAGGTCATCGAGCGAGATCGTGCTCGTGATGACGAGGCGCGGGTGATCCTCGACGAGGGTCACGTCCTCACGCCGCATGTCGCGGGTGAGCTCGGCCATGACCTCCTCTGTCTCCTCGATGTCCCGGCCGGGGTCCTCGGCGGACTGGCGGGCGGCGCTGCGGCGCTGTTCCTTGGCGAGGCGGCGGGCCTGGTCCACCTTCTTGAGGGCGTCCCGCTTGGGCATGACGCGGAACCGGACGGATGCCTCGGGGGACACCGGGAGTATCAGGGCGGCCGGGTCGACGTCCTCGTCGAGCTGTTCCTCGTCGACGTCCGGCACATAGTTGATCTCGCTCAACACCCGTAGCCACTCGCCGTTTCCGGGGCTCTCCATCTGCTCGGGAAAGCCCGTCATGGACAGCACCGAGACCCACGCCGACACCTTGCCGTGGGCGTCGACCACCCGGAGGTGGTCGGGGTGCGGGAGGATGCGGCCCCGGGTGAGGGCGGCGAGTTTGGCACCGCTGATGACACCGGCCGCGCTCGGTGCGGGAAGCGGTGCGGTGCGGTGCTGCTCGCGGCTGATCATCCATGCGAGCATCTCGACGGCCGCGGGCTGGGCCTTCCACGGGGAGGACTCCAGCCTCCTGCCGAGGCGGCGCATCTGGGCGTCGAGCTTGGCGAGCTCGCGGGTGCTGATGCTCGACGAGGAGAGGCCGAGTCCCTCTTGAACGCCTCGGCGGCTGATCTTCTGGGCCTGCCCGGTTCGCTCGGTGAGCCGTACGCCGAGGAGGAGGTGACGACTCGGCAGGCCGATCTGTTCGAGGCGGCGGACACGGAGCTCGGCCCACTCGTCCCATGCTCCGGACGTGAACATGCCGCCGGCGGCCTCGGCCGCGTAGTCCTCGGCGTGCAACGGGGACCAGAGAACGCGGAGGTGGCAGTCATGCCCCGCGAGAGTGCGGGCAAGGGCGGAGTTCGCGGCGTCGAGCTCGCCGTCCCGGGCCGTCTCGCTCATCAGGTCGGTGTTCGAGGAGGCGAGGACGTACCAAGCCTCTGTGTGGGTGTCCGTGATGATCAGGCCGTCCGCGAGGCCCACGTACTGCGGCGCGGCGGCCGACCGGTCCCCGCCCACGCCGAGGAACGTTCCTACCTTCTGTAGAACCTTCACTTGTCCTCCTGGTGGTGCTGGATTGCCTTGCGGCCGTACGCCTTCGCCACGGCGTCGGGGCCGTACAGACGCGGGCGGGCGGCGAGCCGGACGGGCCCGCCGGCCCCGGCCGGGACGGACTCCTCGGCGCCGAGCCACCGCTCGACGAGCGGGCCGAGGGGCGACTCGGCGAGGAGCTCGACTTTTCCGGCCCACCGGGCGCGGCGGCCGATCCACTCGCTACGGGTGGCGGCCCGGCGCCCTCCGCAGATGACGGGGCGGTGTCCGAGGACGAGATAGCGAATGCCGATCGACCACCGGGTGATGTTCCACCGGCGCTCGACCGTGCGGGACTTCTGCGTGCCATAGATCGCGATGATCAGCGGCGGCAGGAAGTACGCCGTAAATGTGATCTTGGTGGGGAAGCCGAACAGGAGCAGGAGAGCGCCGGTCCACATGCCGTAGAGAACGAGGCCAAGGACGAGAGCGCGGCGCGGCGCACCTTCCCCGAGGTCGATCCCGAGGAGTTCGTGTTGCTTGGTCTCCAGCTCGAAACTGCGGGTGTACGTGTGCCCGACGCGCATCAGGCCGACCCCGAGACCTTGCCCCATACGCCTGTAAGGACGCCCTTCACGAGGTCGGGGGCCCAGACGACGGCGCCGACGAACACGGCGGCCACAAAGAGCGTGACCATCTCCCCCCACTCCTTTTTCAGGAAGTGGCCGAGTGCCCGGATCGCGAGGAACGCCCCGAAGAGGTTCCCGACCACAATCAAGATCCAGTCCCGGAGCTCCGATCCGGTGGTGAGTGCGGCGAGTTGGACGGTGTGGTGCACGGGTTCCCCCTTGGTGTGAATTGACGTCGTGACCTGGGGTCATGACGGGCGCTCATAGTTTGTGAGCTGGGGACATACGGACAGTCAGAGGGTGCCGCCGCGCACGTCGGCAACCTGCCAACGCTGCGCGTCCGAGCTCGACACCTGCGTGAGCTCCACCCGGTAGACCTGTTCGACGGTGGCGCCGCCGAGGGTCCAGGAGACGCGGGCGGTACCAACGCGGTCGTCGCCCGTCCCCGTGTCGATGGACCAGGAGGCGAGGGCCTGATAGATCACGCCCTCGGGGAGCGGCGGGACGCTCGCACCCGGTGCGGTGACGGCCTCGGTGTCTCCCCCGGCGTACGCCTTGAAGAACTTCGCGACGGGTTCTTGAGTCTGGGCGGTCAGCTCGGTGTCCGTCTGCGTGATGGGGATCTCCGGGGCCTTGGGGCCGCTGGTGGGGATGCCGACGAGTCCGGGGGGACCGGTGACGATCACGCGTCCTGCGGTCTGGACAACGGGGACGTCGAGGCCGACCCAACGAGCGGGGCTCTCGGCCGGCGGCGTCTTCTTGTCCTTGTCCGGGGCACCCTCGACGGCGGCGGTGCGGATGAGCACCTCGACCCGCACGCGGGCTTGGTGGTCCTTGCCGGGGGTGACGGCGCCGGGCTGCACTGTCAGGACGTCTTGGCGACCGTTCCCGTCCCAACCCATATCCGTATCGGAGTTGGCGGGCAGCACGGACGCCAGGAGCGCGGCCCGCTCCTCCTTCTTGGCCTCGTCCCACCCGAGGTAGGCGCGGGCAAAGCGGCTTGCGACAGCTTGCGCCTCGGCGTCGGGATACGCCGGTGCCGCCTTGGGCGCCTCGGCTTTCGGGGCCTGCGCCTTGGGCGGGAAGAACCAGGATCGGACGCCGGTCACGGCCATGAGGACGACGACGAACCACAGCAGTCCGCGGCCGAGGCGGCGGAGAAACACGGCGCCCGAGCGTTCGTCCTGGGGTGTCCATGTCGGGGCCGTCGAGGTGGACGACGACGCGGCCGGGATGGCGGCCGTGGGCGTGGTCCGGTTCGAGCTCTGCCTCCTGGCGAGCTCGGCCCCTGCCGATTCCCAGGGGTTCGAGCGGCGGTCCCCCGCCGGCGGCTCACCCTGCGGGGGCACTCCCCCGGGTGGCTTCTTCTGGTCCTTGCTCTGCCCGGTTGGCTCCGGTAGTCCCATGACCTTCCGGGCGATGGTGCCGAACGATGCCACTCCCCGTAACCTCCCCCGTGCTTGGGCCCATTGGGCGCATGTTGACCGACCTTATGCCGGTCTTGATCGGGGCGTCAAAGAAGTTCGTATGGTCCCGCGCTCCTTATGGCCGACCCTGGCGAGCGTGCCCTCGCGGTGATCACGGAGCGCTAGAGTGCCGCCCCGAATGGCACAACGAGACGAAGGGCGCGACGGGTGCGCATACGCCGTGACCGGCTGCGGGAGCTGCGACGACTTCGCGGCATGACGCAAAGTCAACTCGCTGCGGTCCTGGGCTGTTCCCGGGGAGCGGTCTCGACTTGGGAAACGACCGGTCGCCTTCCTCTGCCTGAACGCCTGCAAGCCCTTTGCGTGTTCTTCGGCGTTTCGGTCCGGGAGTTGGTCGAGGCGGAGGAATCCGAGTTCGTCACATTGCGCGGGTTGCGGATAGCTGCGGGGATGCGGATGAAAGACATTGCCGCAGTCCTGAAAGTATGTCCGCCGACCTATTGCGACGTAGAAACCGGACGGCAAAAGATCCCGGTTCGATGGGTCACCCCCTTGTCGAACGCCTACGGAGTTCCACCGGAGACGGTTATCGGATTAGCACCCTCACGCGCAAAGGGAGAGACCGGCGGCGCCTCGGGAGGGTAGTCCCGAGGCGCCGCCGGTCGTTTACCCTCGCTTCTCGGAACCCATCGACCACGAACGCCACACGTCCGCGCATTCTTGTTGGATTAGGTCCACGGACGTTCCAGCACCCGCGTACAGAATCACCCCGAGAGGCTCATCCCGCACGGAGCACATTTTGAACAGATTTTCCGCATGAGGCGCCAATCTGTCGATTAGTGCATTGATTGCACTGTTCCCGATTGGCGGAATAGGCCAACGCATGTGCCAGAAACAACCGACAAGTACGGGAGTTGTCCGGGCGTATTCGTCGGCACTGTATACGCGAATCGAGCCGTGGACCATATCGACGCTGACATAGGCGGGCAACGAATCCGACACGTCCCCCTCGCCATGGCTGCGGTATTCGCGCCGGAAGACGCCTTCCTTTTCCTTCTCAGACATGCGAAGCACCTTCCCCCTTCGCTTGCTCCGGGACTTCCTTCCGAGTCCCGGAACTGTTCTTCTCCTGCCACTCCCGCCATTCGGAAAGCCACTCCGCGAGCTCCTCCTCGGTGTAATAGGAGGTCTGCCCGTCGGTGATTCCCTCGGGGGCCTTGATGCCGCGTGTCTCGCCTCGCTTGAAATATGTCCGAACGGTGGCCGCTTTCCACGGGAGGAATCCCCGCGCGTGGGCGTCGGCAAGGCTGTACGTCTCGGGGAGCTCCTCCTCCTGGCGCTCCTCCTCGGGGTCCGGCGTCCCGCCGCCGGCGGTTGTCGTGCCGGTTGTCGTGGCCGGTGTCGCGTGGGGGCCTGTCGTGCCGTGTGAGCTGGGAGAACTAGCCGTGATCCCCTTGACTGCCGGAGACGCGACAGCGGGCAGGACACCCGGGCCGTACTTGCCTCCGGGCAGGAACTCGGCGGTGGCCGCGGTCGCGTTGACCTCGTCGAGCACTTCGGCCGTAATCCACGGGGCCATTTCCCCGGCGTCGAACCATGCAGGCGCGGGCGGGCACTGCGCGAGGAGGCGTCCGACGTCCGGCGTAATATAGCTCGGCTGCATTTCGCGGACGTACAGGTAATCGCCGTCGGGGTCTTTCCGCTTGTCCGAGTAGGCGCCCCGTCCCTTGATATCCGTATCGAATCCGAGAACGGGTGTGCTCTGTCCGAAAGCCACGCCCCAGGAAACGCGGTCCTGTTGCCCTACTGCGATGCGGGTTCCGATCTGCGCGCGCTCCATCGTTCCACCGAAGAAGGAGTTAGCGAATTGCTGCGTACCCACGACTACGCGGTGATTAGAGGATCGCCCTTGCAGCAGGATGATTCCGAGCCAGTCAAGGAAGGGAGGCGTCCCCTTCCCCTTTACCCCGTACCGCCACCACGTATAAGCGAGCTTGATCAATGTCGGGAGCTCGTCCACGACGAGAGTTCGGGGGACGAGCTGACTTCTCAGCGCAGGATCGGCGCCTCGTTCGGTTGCCGCCTCGGCCGCCATCATTGAGGTGAGGAATTCGGCGAACGCGGCGATACACTCGCGCGTCGTCTTGTGAATACGGACGCCCGAGAACCCCTCGGCCTCCTGCAAGGAGTTGCGTTTCGTGTCGAGGATGTCGACGAGTTCGCCGTGTTGCCGACCGTGGACAACTGGAATGTAAAGG
The DNA here is from genome assembly GCF_026343335.1 of Streptomyces sp. NBC_00078. Classification (NCBI taxonomy): domain Bacteria; kingdom Bacillati; phylum Actinomycetota; class Actinomycetes; order Kitasatosporales; family Streptomycetaceae; genus Streptomyces; species Streptomyces sp. NBC_00078. The sequence continues at coordinate 15,353 of NZ_JAPELX010000003.1, forward strand.
ACGGTCGACTTACCGGAACCGGTGTCACCAGCAACGCCCCAATGCGGGGTGGCCGATTGAGTCTGAATGATGGCGTCCGCGATGACGTCGCCCTCGATAGCCAGGCCGACGAACACCCGTCGGGCGTCGCCTGTCGACTTCCACGGGACGTATTCGGGGAGCTTGGGTTTCGGCGTGGGGGCGGGCTTGGGTGTCCACTGGACGTAGTGCTCTTGCCCGGTGCGCTTCCATTCCGGCACCCATTCACCCGGTACCCGCTCGTCGATAACGCGCTCGATTGCGGCGACGGCCTCGGGGCCGCCCATCCATTTCGCCGGTACTCGCAGCACGATTCGAGCGTCTGCGGCGCTCACGCTTTCCGGTACGGAGAGCCACCGGGTGCGCGGTTCGTCGTCTTCCATGCGGAGCACTTGACGAACCGCCACCCAGACGCCGGGACCGTAGATTTGTCCATCTGTCCACACGGGCCGTACGCGCCACCAACCGAGTCCGGCCGGACTGGTGAGCGCGGCGAGATAGACGGCCGACGCAAGCGCGATTAGGGCGAGTTGGGTCTCCTCGGGGAATCGCCAGAACCCCCACGCCACCGGGAGGGGGGCCAGGCGGACCGCTGAACGCGCGGCGCGCGGCCATCGGTGCCAGACGGCCAGAACGCGCCACAGTCCCGCGAGAGCGCCGCACAGGACCCGTACGGGGGCCGTGACGGCGCGGGTGATCCGTCGGGCGCGGCTGGGCTTGTCGAACGACACTGCCGGGCGAGACGCCGGCGCCCCGAGTTGCTCGACGGGTGTCTCGGTGGCCTCGTCGTCCGGGAGCGGGGCGCCCGCCTTCCACCACGTCGCCTCGCTGCGCGCGGGGCCGACGAGCTCGCGCCCGGAGAGGTACCGCCCGATGGCCGCCACGGCGGCGCCGATGCTCTGCTCGATCTGACGGTTGAACCGCTCGCGGTCGGCCGGTGTGCCTTGTTGGGCGAGCACGGCAACCACCACCAGGGCGCCGACGAGGCCGCCGCCGCCGAGGCTGAACACACCGCCGGGAAGTCTGTCGATGAGGTCCGGAAGGTCCGGCACGCTTCCCCCTTTCGTACGCACGCCCGGCCGGGGCGTGCCTCTTGATCCTCGCGCACCGTGCCGACAAGGGGCCGCGTGGTTTTCCGGGACAACCTCGAACAACAACGCGCGCCCGGCTCGGAGGAGCCGGGCGCGGGCCGAGGAGCTGGTCCTCGTCAGTGAGCGGGCAGGGCGGCGAGGGCCGTCTCCCACGGGTAGGCGTCGAGGTCGCCGTGTCGGGGTCGGTGGGGTACGAACCCGCCGGCGGCCTCCTCGTGCCCGTCGTCGAGGAGGACGGTCACCCCGGCCGCGCGCAGCTCGGCGACGCTACGCGTGACGGCGGGGTGTTTGCCCTGGGCGTCGTTCCAGTGCGGAAGCGCCACGATGGGCAGGCCGAGGCCGATTCCTTCCGTGATGAGGCCGAGGGCGAGCGTGTCCGAGATTCCGCCCGCCCACTTGTTCACGGAGTTACTCGTCAGGGGGGCAACGAGGAGGGCGTCCGGGTCGGGCAGGGCGTCAGGCTGCGAGGGCAACTTGTAGTCGTAGCGCACCGGGTGGCCGGTGAGCTCGCGCAGCTCGGCGAGGTTGCCCTCGGGGTCCTCGGTGGCCCACCGGTACGCGCTCGGGGTGAGGATGAGGCAGACGTCCCACCCGTCCCGCTGCGCGGCTCGAATAGGGATGGTGAGGCGTCGGGCGGGCGGGGCGGCGCATGAGATCAGGTACAGGGTTCGTGTCACTCGGGCAGTCCACAGCGTGCCGCCAGCGCCCGCAAGCGTCCCTCGGCCTGTCCGGCGCCGAGGAGCCGCAAATCCTCGACGAGCGCCCGGGTGCGCGGTCGGCACCGGACCTCTTCCTCGGCCTCGCGCTCGGCGTCGAGGAGGGTGTCGACGGCCTCCTCCCTCTGTCCGGCCTGAGTCAGTCCGCGGGCGAGGTCTCCCAACAGGTGGGCGCGGCGTTCCTTGGGCAGGGCCGCGCGGGCGGGGTTGGGGATGCCCTGTGCGACGGCGACGGCGTCCGCCCCTTCGGAGAGCTGGACGTGTGCGGCGACGCGGTACAACTTCGTGTTGGTCGGCCCGAAGGCGGTCCACACCGCGTTTCCGTCGGCGCCGAGCTCCTCGGCGTGCCCGTCGGCCTGGTCGAGGAGGTCGGGCACGGCGCGGGCGGAGGCGGCGGCGCGGGTGTCGTCGGAAGCCGCGGCCGTCGCCTCGGCCATGGCCGCTTTGAGGTAGAGCATCCCGAGGACGGACAGGCCGTCAGCGCCTCGCGCGCGCAGGTCGCTTTCGAGGCGGCCGGCGGCGGCCACGGCGAACGCTGCGGCGGCGTGCGTCTGGCCGTGCATGGTCATGGCGTCGGCGAGGTGGCGCGCGGCCGAGGCCATGATGACGGGGTCTTGTGAACGTTCGGCGGCGGCCACCGCGCGGTGGCCCGACATGAGGGCGAGATCGACGTCCCCGTACTTCACCGCCGCACCCTCGGTGAGTTCGAGCGTCAGGGAGAGGTACCGGAAGGCGCCGAGCTGGGCCTCGCCGGTATGGCGGGCGGCGGCCCGGTTGGCGTCGATCAGGAGCTCGGGGACGAGGCGGCCGAGGGATGCGAAGTGTCCCGCTTGGAAGGCCACGCGGGCGTGGACGAGGCGGCGCTCCAGGACCTCGACCGGAAGGGGTTCGACGGCGGACTCGTCGGCGGTGCCGGTGAGCATGTCGTGGCGCAGCAGCGCGGTACGGATCGCGTCGAGCTCGACCCCGTCAATGCACTGCGTACCGGGGGCGTCGGCGAGTAAGGACGTGACGGGGATACTCAGGGCGCGGGCGGCGGACTCCAGCACGGACAAGCGCGGGTCGGCCTGTCGCTCTCCGCTTTCGAGGGACTGGACGAACCGGCGGGACTTCCCCATCAGGGCGCCGAGGTCTGCTTGCGTCATGCGTCGGCGGTCGCGCCAATAGGCGATGCGGCGGCCGATTCGCTGTGTGTCCATGGCGATTGCTCCGGGCCGGACGAGTCAGTGCACACACTCTGTGTGCCTACCCTCCGTTGTACTCGCTTTACGGTCGGTTTATGGCCGAGTCCGGAATCCCCCCCTGTACGTGGGCGCCCTTGCTGGAGCCCGACGCCGACACGGTCGACCGGCTGCGCTACGCCGGTCGGTCGTCCGAGGAGCTCGTCGCCTGCGGCGAGGAGTGGGACGCGGTGGCAATCGCGCCGCTCTCGCGCGGCCTTGCCGCTCTCGACACTCTCGACGTCACCCCGGAAGATCGTTTCCCGGTGATCGCCGACTATCACCGCCAGGAGCTCATCGTCCTGGTGCCCGCCGGCACCGCGACCGACGGCGAGGAGATCCAGGGCGTGCGCGCTCTCGGGCGGGGCGCGTTCCTCATGGTTCCCCGGGGCGAGCTGGGGACGCACAACGCCGCTTGGCTGAGTGCCCCAACTCGGTTCGGTAAGCGCTACCTTGGGGCGGCGGCGCTGCGTGCCGCCGTGAAGACTGCCGACGAGGCGCGGGCAGACGGCCGCGCCTTGTGTTGACCCCGTGAGCGGCCCCTCCCCCCGTGGGGGCCGTTCACGGTCCAGGGCCCCCGGAGCTCGCGCCTTGCTCCGGGGGCCTCCTCATGCCTACCTGCGGTTATGCGCGTTACTCATGCTTTGTGAGCTGGGGACATATGAGGGACGGGCGGAGGAGGCACACACACTGTGTGCCCGTCCCGGCCGCCACCGGCCTTACGGTCCGGACATGGCGCACACCACACACCAAAGCCCACCATCCGAACCACCCGCCGGCGGACATCTGCCCGCCGCCCGCCGCCCGTTCGAGGGGGCCGTCGAAGCGGTCCGCGTTGACACTGCCCCCCTGTTCGCTCACGACCTCGTCCGCAGCCTCGACGAGGCGAGCGAAGTCGTGGCGGGCCTCGACCTAAGCGGCGCGAGCGACGTCTCCGTGAGCGCGCTCACCGCCCTGGTGTGCACCGGGGCGACGCCCTCGGCAGCACTGGACGCGGCGGCCGAGACGCTGCGGCGGGCTCCCACCCTCGAACCGCACTCCCTCGCGCTCGCCCGGGTGCCCGGCGCGCGCGAGGGGGTGTGGGAGTGGAACATCACCATGACGGTGAGCTCCCGCGACCCCATGACCGGCGAGTACGGCGGCCTCGCTCATCACGCCGACCGGCCGCGATGAGGGCCGCGTACCGGTTCCGGGCCTACAACTTCACCGCGGATCAGTCGACGTTGCCGACGTATCAGGCCGTGTGCGTGACGGGCGACGATGCCGACTGCGGGGCGGACTCGGGCCCCCAGGAGTCCGAGGAGAACCTCAACCGTTGGATGGCCGAACACTCGCGGGACACGGCGCACGCGACGTTCCGGCGGGCCCAGTGGTCCTATGTCGAGGTGCAACCGGGGGCATGGCGATGAGCAGCGATGACCGGCAACGACTGTGGGAGCGCGCCGAGCGGCTCCGTCTGGCCGTCGACACCGTACGAGCCACTCGGCAGGCGATAGCGCGGAGCAAGGCGGCACCCGCCCGCCCGGGGGCGACTTAGCCCGCCCCGCTCCCCCAACTCACAAGCGCCCGGCCGCAGTTGACGGCCGGGCGCTTCGCTGTCTCCGCTCACGCCTCTGGGCGCGGCACCTGTTGTTCCGGCCGCTCGCGGAGCGGGTACAAGGGCGTCTCGCCGACCAACCCCGGAACGCGGTCGACGCGGTCAATCAGGCACGGCCGGTGATGGTTCCTCGCCCACCGGATCGCGTCCCGCTTGAACGACTCCCGGCGCAGGAGGCCGCCCTCCTCCGGGTTCCAGACGAGCCAGTCGCGCCGTCCGCCCTGGTGCGTGCGCCACAGGGCGAACAGAACGACGGCGCCGACGGCCTCGACCCCGGCCAGTGGCAGCAGTAGCAGGCGTGCCGGCGGTTGGACCTGGGCCAGGAGGAGGGCGAGGACGGTACCGGTGCCCCAGGCGATCCAATACGCGTACGGCTGTCCCGCGACGGTTCGCCGGTACGTCATGAGGGCGCCGACGAGCAACCCGGCCGCCAGGAGCGCGGCCCATGTCTGTCCGGTGCCGACGGTCAGCAGCGCGCACGCGGTGCCGGCGGCGAGCAACTGCGCGGCCGTCCTCCGGTCCTTCGCGGTCTGGCCTTGCGTGTTCGTCATCCGTTCCCCCTTGCCCTGGTGAGCACAGCCTCGCACGCTGCGGACAGGCGAACGCCCGGCCGTCGGTGACGGCCGGGCGTTCCTGTCAGCTGATAGCCGGTCCTACCTCTCGGCGACGGGCCGGGCCTCCTCCTTCGCCCTGACGAGGTCGAGGGCGGCGGCCACGGTGTCGGTGAGCGTGTCTCGTACCGGCACACCGTGACGGCGGGCGACGTAGATCAAATACCGGTTGCGCTCAGGGTTGGGGCAGTCAGGCGGGCAGCCGAGGACGGCCCGGCCTGTGGCCACGTCGAGACCGAACTCGACGTTGGTCGTGAAGCCGGGTAAGCCGCCGTTGAGGTCCCGGGGAATCCAGAACAGGACGGCGTCGGCGGCGGCGCGCGCTTCCGTCTCCCAGTCGACTTGATCGTCATAGTGCGCGGCCCGCTTGCCGCCCCGGGATTCCGGGCTCAGGACGGTGAGCGTCTGCTCGCCGGTCCACTGGGCGGCAAGCGCCTCGACGGCGGACGGCCGCCAGGAGGGGACGGGACCGCCGAGGACGGGCGTCGGTCCGGCGAGAAAGACGCTCGGGCTGGACGGCGAGGGGATGGACTCTCGGGCCCACACCACGGTTACGGCGGTCACTGGTGGCCCCCGTCCCGGTGGCCGGTGTGCTGGGGCGTCCACGGCAGGGGCAGGCCGTCCCCGGCGGTGCGCGGGACGAGGTGAATGTGAAGGTGGAACACGGTCTGCGTGGCGTATTCGCCAACCGAGGTGATCAGGTTGAGGTCACAGTCCAGTTCGGCGCCGAGCTCGCAGGCCCGCGTCATGGTGGCGCCGGACACGGTCGGGTCTTCCACGGCGTCGGCGACGTGCCGGCGCGGGATGACGAGGACGTGTCCCTCGTTGACTCCCCCCGAGCGGGGGCGGATCGCGAACGCGTCGTCCCACTCGCGCACCATCACGGCCGGTGCCGCACCCGCCGCGATGCGGCAGAAGGGGCAGGCCGCGGCGAGCTCGGCCTCGGCGGCGGCGAGGCTCTCCGCGGCCCCCTCGACCCCGGCCTCGGCGAGCGGGCCGAACACCGCGATACGGCGGCGGTGGTAGGTGATGAGCTCGGCGGGGTCAACCGGCGGCGGAACCGGGCGGCGGCCCTCGGTGTACGGGGCGAGCTCCCTACGGACGGCCGCGAACTCGCGCAGGTTGGTTCCGTGTTCCTTGAGGTAGTCGTGCCGGGCGACGAGCTCCTCGTACGCGGTGCGGTGGCTGGTGGCGACGAGGAGCCGGTCCGCCTCGCGCTGGAGCTCGGCGAGGTCCCGGAGCTGCGCGAGGCCGAGGTCCGTCTCGGTGCTCGCCGTGTCCGGTGCTCCCGGCGCCGTCGCGTCGGCGGGGTGGTTCTTCCCGGTGCGGAACATGGTCTTGGATTCTCCCTCTGCGATGGTGCCGGCGGTGGCGCAAGCAGCGCGGCCCTTGCCGGTGATGCGGAAGTAGTGCGGGTGTCCTCGGTGGATGTGATCGGGGTCCGGCGCCCCCTGCACGTGGCCGCAATCGTCGATTGAATCGGCGTACCCAAGGGTTTCGAGCGCGATCTCGTCGGCCTTCGAAACGCTGCGGGCGTCGATGCTTCCCCGGGGGTGCGCGACGGCCAGTCGCAGCGCGGTTAGGCGCCTCTCGGTGAGGCGCGGCACCGGGTCAGTCACGGACGGCGAGGTACGCGGCGAATCCCTCGACGAGGTGGTGTGTCGCCTGGTCAAGCAAGTACGCCCCGCCGAGGGGCCCGCCGAGCTCGTAGAAGTTGCCCTTGCCGGTGGCCTCGGCCGCCTTGCGGACCGGCCAACGGCGATCAATCAGGTAGTGCGTCGCGCCGGACAGGACGAGCGCGGCGGCCATGTTCCGGGGGCGCAGACCGAGGCCGAGGGCCCGGTTTCCGATGATGAGCGCGGCGGCCTGAGTGGCGGTGTACGAGGCCACGTGTCCGGCGAGCGCGAGGTGTCCCTCGGCGCCCGGCTTGGCCTTGTGCTGCGCCTGGTGGTCGCTCTGTACCCAGTGGTCGGCGACGTCGGCCGCCACGCGCAGGAGGGCGTACACGGCGGGGTACGAGGTGCGGCGGTTCATGATCTGTCGGTTCCTTCCGTGGGGCCGGGGCCTCGACCGAGGCCCCGGCGAGACTGCGGGGCGTGATCTGTGTGCGCGCTCCTACTCGGCGACGTGGTCCAAGGCGCGCTGTAGCAGGGGGCGGTGCGCGGCGTAGAGGCGCCGTCCGGCGGCGGTGATCGCGGCGTCGAGCTGGTCGAGGGAACCGAAGGGCCACCATGTGGCTTCGAGGGCGTCGTCGGCGCCGACGGCGGGCACCGTGGCGGGCAACAGGTAGAGCGCACTGGTGGACGCGACCCAGGCGTTATCGCTGTTGCGCCAGTCGTCTACGAGGTGCCGGCCGAGGATGATCGGGCGGCGGTCGGAAAGGTCGACGCCGGTTTCCTCGCGCAGCTCGCGGACCAGGGCGGCGGGCGCGGTCTCGCCCGGGTCGACCATTCCGCCGGGGATGGCTTCCTCTTCGATGTCGTCCCGGGTGATCAGCAGTACCCGCCGCCCGTGGCCACTGCCCGCGATCACGATGGGGTCGGCGGCGGCGTTCTCCCCCCAGCGGCCGAGGGCGCGGCCGGTGCGACCGGTGCGGCCGTGAGGGTGCAGCGGCCAACCGCGGTGGTCGAGCTCAAACGGAAAGAGCGCGGACGCCCGGCGGCGGTCCCAGTCGTGCACGTCGGTCGGTGTGGGTGCGGCCTCTGCCCAGTCGGGCACGTAGCGGGCCAGAGCGGACGGCCGCAGCTCGGGCGGCGTGATGTCCACAGGTGCGTATTCGCTCATGGTTCCTCGTCTCCTGATGGGTTCCGGAAGGGGCGTCTACGGCTTGGCGGTGCAGTCGTGCGCGGCCGGGTCGGAGACGTGCGCCTCGAACGCGGCGGCCTCGTACGGCGTCCAGCGCCGGGCGGTGATGCGGGTCTCGCAGTCCTCGCAGGACCAGGAGCGGGGGCCGTGGACCAGTCCGTACGTACGTCGGTGGGCGCGGTCGGTGAGGTCGGTCACCGTGCGGTCGACGGCGGCGAGCGTCAGGACGGCGGCGAGGGCGAGGCAGGCGACGCGGGCGGGGCCGGTCACGCCGGGGCCGAGGAGCGAATCGGCGGCCCAGGCCCCGGCGATGGCGCCGGCGGCCGGAACGGCGGCGTGGACCAGGGCGAGGAGGCCGAGGGCGAGGCGGGCGGCCGGTCGGGGGGTTGCGTGCGTGGCGCGGTTTCGGGTCGAGGTGTTCATGTGGCTGTCCTTCCGGTGTGCCGGGGGGCCTCGTTCGAGGCCCCCCGGGGGGCGGGGTCAGTGGCGGTCGTGGTCCGTGCCGAGCTCGGTAAGGCGTCGGGTCTCGGTCCCCGTGGTGGCGCGGTACCGGATGCGGACGCCGCAACCGGTCTGCCAGCACCGGACGGTGTTCTTCGCGGTGAAGACGAGGGCGAGCGCGTCGGAGAGGCGGGCGGGGAGCGGCGGCGGGTGCATGGGGTGTTCTCCTCGGTTTGGGGCAGGCCGGGGCCTCGGGTGAGGCCCCGGCGGGCGGTGTGGTCAGGAGGTGCGGGCGAGGTCCGACGTCCACAGCGGGCGGGAGGCGAGGCCGCCGTCCCGGGCGGCGGCGGCTCGTACGGCGGGGATGCGGCGGGCCGCGGCGAGGGCCTCCTCGCGGGTGGTCCCCTCGACGCGGGCGAGCTCCTCACCGGCCTTGTCCGTGATGAGCCACCGGCCCTCGATGAGCTCGCCCATGTCGGGGAGCGGGGGGAGCGGTTCGAGCTCCTGGGCAAGGACGCCGGCGGGCTGTCCGGTGACGAGGAGGATGTCGGCGCCCGCCTCGCCCGGCGCGCGGTAGTAGACGGACTGGACGACGGCGGGTTCGGCCTTGCCGGTGTCAGGGTTGGTGTAGCTGACGACCTGTCCCGCCCGCATGTGCTCGCCGTACGTGGCGGCGATCTCCTCCTCGACGGCGCGGAGTTGGGCGGCGAGCTTCACCTCGTAGGCGGCTTCCTCGTCGGCGCGCTTCTTGTCCTCGGCGGCCTCGGCGGCGATGACGTCGGCCGGGGCTGCGTAGCCGATGAACGGGGCGCAGTCCTCGCAGTGCGCGACGCCGTCCAGGGGGCGTGTGCCGTGGCCGGTGAGGGGCCACGGCCGGGCGCCGTGGTGGAAGAGGAGGCCGAGGAGTTCGGCGCAGGACTGGCGGCGGAGGGCGCGGGTCTCGGAGGCGAGTTCCTGGGCGTCCTCGACGAGGTCCGCGACGAGTGACGCGACGTCGGCGAGGTGGCCGAGGAGCCATCGGGGGGCGGTGGGGCGGTTCGTGGTGACGTGCTCCCAGACGAGGCGGTACGTCGCACTGTCCGCGTCGAGGTGGGTGTCGCCGATCTCGTCGGTGTAGGTGATGCGGAAGCCGTCCGAGATCGGCAGGCCGAGGACGTCCTCGGCGGCCGGGGCGGCGGGCGTCTCGTCGGCGGCCGGGGCGGTGATGCCGAGGGCCTCGTATCCGGCCGCGGTGAGTCGCAGGACGGGGACCTCGTTCCCGTCCTTCGTGGTGATCGCGTCGGGGGCCGTTTCGACGAGGGAGAGCTCGACGAGGCGGGCCTCGGTGCGGTGGTGCAGGGTCCGGAATCCGATCCAGCAGCCGGACGCGCCGTTCACCCGGGCGGCGACGCGGCCGGGGGTGTCATGGATGAGGCGGAGGGCGGCGGTCTGCGGGGCGGTGAGCTTCAACGTTCTTTCTCCTTCGGTGTGTTGCGTCCTGCGGTGGGTTCACCATGACACAGAAAGTAGGTGAACTACAAGTTCAACTGTGAGTTGAACTGATTTTCGAGGAAAGGCGTTGCCGCATAGCGGTACGCACCGGACACGGCAGCGCCCCCGAGGAGGGGGTCCTCGGGGGCGCCACCGAGACCGGACGTCACCGCCCGGTCTTGACCAACTCGTGCGAGTGGCACAGGACGGGGCCGATCAGGAAACCGATCCGGTTCACGGTCCACCGGCCCCCGGTGAGCGGGCCCGGCTCGACCTCGTCCACGATGCGGCCGGTCCTGCCGGCCGCGCGGGGGTCGTCCTCGCACGAGGCGATCTCGACCTCGTCACCTGCGTTGAACTGGGGCACGGGGGTTCTCCTCAACAGTGGCCGGGCCTCGGTCGGGGCCCGGCGGACGGGCGGGAAGGGCGGGCGGGTCAGACGTGGCCGTGCAGGAGGATGACGGCGGTCACGATGGGGAGAGCCACCATCACGACGAGGCACAGGGCGCGGGTCATGCGCGGGTCCTTTCTGGCGATCCGCAGGCGGGGCGTTACTTGCTGACGCGCCCGTTGGTGGTCTTCGCCTTCACGTTCAGCTCGGGGCGGCCACTCGTCCCCCGGAGGCGCACGTCGCCGTTGTAGGTCCGGGCCGCCAGTTCACCGGCGGCGGCGGGCGAGGCGGAAAGCCGCACGTCGCCGTTGTAGGTGACGAGGCGTGCGGCACCGCCGCCGTACGAGCCGATCTCGACGTCTCCGTTGTAGGTCTCGACGTCGGCGAACTCCTGTACGCCGTCGGCCTCGATGTCGCCGTTGTAGCTCTTGGCCTTGATGCGGCCGACGAGACCGGCGCGCACGTTGCCGTCGTAGCCGTCGAATGCGAGGGCGGCGAGCGGGCCCGTCACGGTCAGGTTGGCGTCCTTGGCCTTCATCTGGACGCCCGACCCTGCGGGGAGGGTGACGAGAACCTCGACCGGCCGCACGACGGTGCCGCCGGACATTCCGCCGCCGATCACCTGGCCGTTCACGATGGTGACGCCGGTCATGGTCTGGCCGCGCCCGACGGTCGTCACGTTCTGCATGACATGGACGCCGCCGCCGAATCCCCCGTTGAACTGCATGTTCCCGATGGTCACGGTTCCGTCGGCACCCTCGATCTTGGGGACGACGACCGCGAGGCGCTGTCCGTCCTGGATGATCCGGGCGCCTCGCACGGCCTCGGCCGCGGGGCCGTCCTCGTCGGCGGTGCGGATGACGACGTGTGCGGCCGTCGCGGTGGCGTCGACACGGACGCGGACCTCGCCGCCGTCGGTGGTGACGTCGAGGAGGAGGGGGCCGACGGGGGCGGCGGTGTGGGTCTTCTCGGTCATGGTCTCCCCTTGGAAGTTCGGTCAGTCGGTCGGTGCGTTCCCACGATGACACAGGAAGTAGGTAACCTACAAGTCCAACTGTGAGTTGACTTGCTTCTGTCGAATCCCGTTCGAGGTGGCCTCGAACGATGTGCCGCCAATTGGCGGCACCCCCGGACGCGGAGGCGCCCCCGGGGAGCCGGACGAGCGGCTCCTCGGGGGCGCCTCCTCGCGGTGGGGTTACTCCTCGCCCCCGCCGTCCCCGCCGTCCCCGCCGCCGCGCATCTTGCGTTGGTGACGGCGCTCGCCGTACGCGCCTGCCTCGTGGATGACGTCGCGTCCGGCGCCGATCCCTTCGCGGCCGAGGTCGGCCACCGACCCGACGGCCGAGGCCCCGGCGGTGGCCACCTGTCCGACGGCCCCGGCCGTCTGCCCGACCGCTCCCGCCACTGCGGCGAGCGCCCCGAAAGCCGCCGTCATCGCGCCGCCGGTCGCGCGGCCGGCGGGCTTGGCGGGCCCGGCCGGGGCCGTCTTGCCGGACTTGGCGTTCGCTGCGGCTGCGGCGCGGGCCGCCGTCGAGTCGGCGCCGCCGCCACCGACGGCGGCGATCCGACCCTCGACCGTGGCCCCTTTCGGGAGGGTGAGCCGGAAAGCGCCGGGCTTGCCCTGGGCGAGGGTGGCGAGGTTCGCGGCGGTGAGCTCGGCGACGGGGAAAAAGCACTGCGCGCGCTTCCCGCCGCCCTCGCCCCTGTGCTTCTCGCCGCATGTGGCGGTGACGGCCGCGCCGCTCGTCATGAGGGTGAGCTCGCGCGGGGAACTGTCCCGGCCGGGGCACCGGACGGCGTTGCCGCCGACGGTGAGTTGCCCACGGAACTTGATCGTGGTCATGGGGCGGTATCTCCCTACTTCTTGGCGGTGGCGGTGGCCGTGGCGGTTGCGGTGGCCTTGGCGAGGAATCCGCGGGCGGTGGCCGTGCTGGTGGCCGTCGCGGTGACGTTGCCGCCGGCGGTCTTCCGCTTGGCGACGATGACGACGAGGCCCAGGACCAGGGCGAGCACGAACCCGAACTTGGCGAGGAGGACCAGGGCGGCGACGAGCTCGGCCAGGCCCTCGGCGAACAGTCCGAGGGCGTACGCGGCCATGACCGAGGAGCCGGACAGGGAGAGCGACAGGAGCGCCGTCGTTTTGGCCCAGGCCGGGACGGAGGGGGAAACGGTGGCCTCGGGGGCGGCGGCCGGGCCGGTGGGCTCGATCCGGGAGACCAGGAGCCACACCCGGTGTCCGTCGGGGGTCTGGGCCTCGACGGCGCCCTGAACCGGCACCGGGGACAGGTACGGGAGGGTCGCGGTCGGGACGAGCGGCGCGACGGGCTCGGGGTGGTAGAGAACCGGCTCGGCGGGGGCAATGCGGGTCTTGGCGTCCATCGGTGCTCGAACTCCTCGCGCGTGGGTTTCGGGGTGTCGGGGCGGTGTCCTGGGGAGGGATTCGCCCGCATTTGTGCAGGTCTGGGGGGTGTCGGGGCGGTGTCGGGCCTCGGGGCGGGGTGTCCGCGTCAGACACCCCGCCCGGGGGGCCGACACGTCCGGGACACGTCGCCACCTGCGGTTTTGCGGTGGCGACACCTTCCCGGACACGTCATTTCGACCCGTTATGCACCGAGTACGAGCGTGAGGTCCGCTCGGCGGAAGCCGCGGCCCTCGGTGCCCGCAAGGGTGCGGACCTTGACGCGGTCGAGGGTCCGGCCGGTGCCGTCGAGTGCCTCGTCGATCTCGCGGCCGAGGCGGGCGCCGATCCGGCTCGACCATGCCTTGTCGCTCTCGCCGTCGCGCTGCGCCCAACCGGCGGCCGGGTCCTGGTCGTTGAGGAGGCGGGCGACGTCGGCACTGCCGAGCTCGTCGACCCCGGCCGTGTCGAACGCGGTCTTGATCTGGGCGAGGATGCCGACCGCCGACAGCAGACCCGAGGCGGCGTGTCCGGTGAGCGTGCCGGCGGCGATCCGCAGCGCGCGGCCCCGGATGCAAATCTCCTCGAACGCCTGCGGCGTGATCCGGTCGGGCTGGATCTTCTCGGCCCCGGCCTCCTCGGCGAGGATGCCCACGCCGATCTTCCCGAGTCCGGCGGCGGTGTGGCCGCGCTTGGCGGCGCCGTCGCCGAGGATCATGTCCGACGAGGTGTCGTCCACGGTGTGCACCGAGTAGCGCTTGAGGATGACGTCACGGAACGCGGTGGGCACCGACTTGGCGTCGGGGCGCTGCGCGGCGGCAACGATGATCAGGCCGCACGCCCGGCCTCGTCGGATGAGGCGGGCGAGCTTCTCGACGACGGCCGCGAACTCCTGGGCGCCCTTCTCCCGGGTGAGGAGAACGCCGAACGCCTCTTGAATCTCGTCCACCAGGAGCATGAGGACGGGCATCCCGTGGGCCTCGGCCATCTCGGGCGTGAGGCGCATGTCGGGGCGCTCACGCTTCGGCATTGCCCGGATCTTCGCGAACCGGTTGTCCATCTCTTCAATGAGTTCGTCGATGAGCTCGACGAACGCCTCGACCGATGCCGGGTCGGCGCCGATGATCGCGCGGTGTGCGATCCCTTCGAGCTCCTCCCAGTCCGCGCCGCCCTTGAAGTCCGCGAGGAGAATTCGGCAATTCGGGTCGAGGACCCCGGCCGCCGCCGGAATGTACATCGCGCCCGTCTTGCCGTATCCCTGGGCGCCGCCGAACAGCATGGACGACCACAGGACTTGCAGAACCTTGCGGATGCCCTTCCGGTTGGCTCCGAACGGAACGCCGTCCCAGATGGACCAGCGCTCGGCCGTGACCAGGGGCGAGGCAGGCGCCGGCGCGGAGAACGGGACAACGGGAGCGACCCAGAGAACGACCTCCTTGGACGTCTCCCCCTCGGTCAACTCGATGCGCTCCAGGGGGAGGCCGAGGCCGCCGGCGAACGCCTCGGCCTTGCGCTCCAGGACGGCGAACGTCGCGGTTCCGGCGGGGAGGCGGAACCCGATGGTGAGGTTGCCGACCTCGTCACGGGTGGCGAGGCCGTTGGGGCGGATCTCGTCCTCGGCGCCAATGACCTTGATCTCGCGCAGAACCTTGGTGATCCGCTCGTCCGTCACCGGGCCGTCGGTCATCTCAACCACGTTGTCGAGGAGGGCGAACGTCTCGTCCGGCGTGCGGCGGACCATCTCCCGGTGACCGAGGGCGTACAGGAGGCCCACCAGCGGGATGAGCGCGGGGAAGGCGAGGGCCAGTCCCCACGTCTCCCCCAGGGCGAGGAGGGCCGCCGCGTACGAGGTGAAGCCGGTCAGGGCGTAGACGGTGAGCGGCTCCTTACGCCGCTGCTTGGCCTCCTTGCGGCGGTCGGCGCGCAGGTCGGCGATGTGCTCGGCGCCCGCCTTGGCCCTGCGCACCTTGTCGGCGAGGTCCCCGTACTCCGTCGCGAAAAGGAAGCTCCACGCGTCGCGCAGACCGACGCGGGCGCCGAGGCCGGAGACCCGGGCGAACCGCCACAGGTAGACCGGGCTGCGCAACGAGTGGTAGGCCGCGGCGTTGGTCCAGACGGCGCGGCGCTGACGCCACACGCCGGGGTCGGTGAAGGTCTCGGGGATGAGGGGGCGCAGTCCCCAGGACGCGCGCTCGTCCTCGTCGAGCTCCTCCTCGTCGAGCTGCTCGAACACCCCGCCCTCGGCGGCCTCGTCCGTGTCGGGCTTGTCGAGGCGGACGGTACCGGTGCGGAGGTCTGCGACACCGGCCTCGGTGCGGCGGACCTCGGCGCGGGCCATCTCCTCGATGCGGTCGAGGGTCTCGGGGTCGCGGTAGGCGGAGAGGTCGACGAGGGCGGCCTCGGACTCGCCGTGCTCGGTGGTGGTGGTGCTCATGGCGTGGGTCCTTCCGGGGGTGAAAGAAGAGGGGCCGTCGGCCCGGCCGCGCGGGGGAAGCGGCCGGGCCCGGGGGCGTCAGTTCTGCGCCGGGGCGGCGGGGCGGTCGAGGGAGTCGAGGCCGAGGTGAAGACGGGCGCGGGCGGTGGCGGCGGCGGCGTCCACGGCGGTGCCGTGCTGGAGCGAGTCGCGCGCCTCGGCGGCGGCCTCCCACGCCTTCGCCCCGTGCTCGCCCGCCGGGGCGTGCAAGGCGAGTTCGAGGTAGAGGAGGCCGAGCTCGGCGGCGGTCTTGGCGATCCGGTGGTCCCCGGCGCCGGCGCGGGCGTCGGCGGTCTCGGCGAGCTCGCGGGCGATCTGGTGGAAGGCGTTGCCGCCGTCGGCGTTGCGGTCGGTGGTCACTTCTTGCCGCCTTCCTTCTTCTCGGTCTTGCGGGCCTTGGTGACGGCCCGCACGGCCGCCGCCTTGGCGGCGGCGCGGATGAGGATGGGGCCGAAGAGGACCAGGGCGAAGAGGACGGCGCCGATGATGGCGGCCTCGGTCCACCCGTTCTCGGGGGCGAGGGTGATCGTCGAGTAGATGCCGACGGGGGCGGCGAGGATCAGGCGCCGGGGCGGCTGGAACGAGGCGGCGCTCACTTGGACTTCCTCTCGGCCTTGACCGCGTCGCGCAGCCGGATCAGGTAGGCGTTCGTCCCGCCGCCGACGGCCGCGCGGACGTTTCCGACGGAGAGTTTCGAGACGTCCCGGAGGGCGTCGGCGAGGTCCCGAACCTTGTCGAGATCGGCCTCGGCGAGGGGCTTGTCCGGGGTCTTGGACGAGGTGCGGCCGGAAGCCTGCTTCCTTTTACGCCCAAGGGCTGTAGCGGTCCCACGGCCCCCACCAGGGCCGCCGATCGGGCCGTCTCCGGGGCCCCCGTCGGGGCCGCCGCCGGGGCCGTCCTGGGGGCCGTCGTCGGGCCCGGTTCCGGGGGCGAACACGTCGGCGAGGAAC
This sequence comes from Streptomyces sp. NBC_00078, assembly GCF_026343335.1. Lineage (NCBI taxonomy): Bacteria > Bacillati > Actinomycetota > Actinomycetes > Kitasatosporales > Streptomycetaceae > Streptomyces > Streptomyces sp. NBC_00078. The sequence goes on from NZ_JAPELX010000003.1 coordinate 31,534, forward strand.
AGCTCGACGGCGACGGATTCGGGGGTCATCTCCGCACTGGCGACGGCAGCGGCGAGGGCCTTGTCCGCAGTCACTCGGGCGGCGAGGACGTCGGCCGTGATGCCCAGGTGCGCCCGGTGCACGTCGTGCCACGCGGACCGCCACGCGGTCTCGGTGTCGACGGAGCCGTACGGCGCGGCGGCGAGAATCGCGGTGTAGCGCTTGTAGACCTTGGGGAACTTGCGGCGGCGCTTGCGGTCGTGGCGGCGGCGCCTGCGGTCCTCGGTGCGCTGCGCCTTGGTGCGGCCCGCCTTGGTCTTGTGGCGGCCCCAGCCGCGGACCTCCCAGAAGAAGACGCCGGCGTACGACGCGGCGGCGAGGACCCAGGCGAGCCACCCGCCGGACGGACCCGGGGCGTGCACGTAGTTGATCGCTGCGGCGAAGGACGCGCACGCCCACATCACGGCGCGGAACCGGCCGGTGGGGCGGCCCTCGCGCTTGGCGCGCTCACCGGCCACGGTGGCGACCCAGGCGCCCGCCTCCAGCATCACGGCGAGGCACAGGGAGATCACGCCGGGGAGGTTCTCGCCGTTCAGCGCCTTGAGCTGGAAGTACAGGGCGGGGATGATCCCGCAGAACATCACCAGGAGCGCCCCGCCCGTGTCGCCCTCGCCGCGCAGCTTGGCGTACAGGGCGGCGCGGGCCGCCTTGCGCTCGGCGCTGCGGCGGGCCTTCTCGCGGTCGGCCTCACGGCGGGCGCGGCGGTTGCGCTCCTCGCGCTCGGCCTCGTCCTGGCGGCGGAGCTCGGCGGCGGCGAGGGCGTCTTTCCGCTTCTGTTCGGCGGCGGCGAGGGCGTCGGCGCGGTCCTGCTCGCGGTCGGCGACGCGGTCCTGTCGGCGCTCGTTGTAGTAGTCGTTCACTGGGGGGTCTCCTTGCTGGGGGAGGCGAGGGAGTCGAGGGCGGCGCGGTCAGCGCGGCGGCGGTTTTCGGCGGCCCAGAGTTCGGCGCACCGGGCGTCCCGGTGGGCGGTGGTCCGGTCGGTGAGGCCGTGGCGGGCGAGGGTCTCGGTGGAGACGTCGCGGACCAGGGCGCACACGGCGGCCGTCACGGCGCCGGGGTCGGGGCCGGGATCTTGGGCGAGGCCGGGGCCGGGGCCGGGGTGCCGGCGCGAAAGTCGGCGGCCAACCGGACGGCGAGGCGGAGGAGTACGGCACCCCCGGCGAGGTAGGCCGCGGACTTGGCCACGGTCACCACGGCGGCGAGGAGGGTCACCACGACGGGGGCGGCGAAGTGAGCCGCGAGGCCGAGGAGGAGGACCAGGGCCAGGAGGGCGGCGGGGTGGAGCCGGTCGGCGAGGCCGAGGGAGGCGCGCAGCGCGCGGCCGGTGGCGCGGCGGGTGATCGTCACGCGGCCCACCGCCCGAGGCCCTCGTCGAGCTCGTCGTACTCGTACCCGTCGGCGGTGTCGGCGCGCTCCAACTCGTCGGCGAGGACGAGGAGACGGCCGTACGAGCGGGGGACGTCCACGAACCCGGTGTCGATCATGTCCACCAGGGCGGCGACCCGGGCGTACTCCTCGCCGAACGCGGCGAGGAGGGCCTCGGTCTGCTCGGCCTCGGTGAGGTCGGCGGGGATCTCGTACTCGAACCCGAGGACGAGGTCGAGGTCGAGGCCGATCACGGTGGACACGTCCATGCGGGTGTCCGGGGAGATCGGAAGTCGCGTTTCCGGTGCGATCTGGGGCAGGGTGTTGCTCACGCGGATCACTCCTCTGAGTCAGTCAGGGCCGGTCCGCCGAGCGGTCCCGGGAGCGTGGTCTAGACGCCCCGGGGCCGCGCCCTTTTGGGCGTGGCGGTCCGTAGCAATGCAGGCCCGAAGGCCGTTACTGCCTGTGCCGAGCGGCACGCCTTGAGTGAATCATCGAATGGATTCCATTGCAAGAGTCTTGGATTCCATTACTAGCGATTCGGATTCCATCTATGCTGTGATGGCAGTCAAAGCCGTGCGAATGGGTTCCAGATAGGGTGACCACATGACAGAGGACGAGCCGCGCCGAGCGACTTTCAGACTGGTTGCCGACGAGGTGCGCGAACGGATCAGGACCGGGGCGTACGCCCCGGGCTCCAAGCTGCCGACGGAGGACGAACTCGCGGTCGAGCTCGACACCAACCGGGGAACGACGGCGCAGGCCCTACGCCTCCTTGCGGGACAAGGGCTGATCAGCAAGGGCCGCAAGGGGGCGTACGTCCACCGGATCGTGTCCAAGATCGTCAGGGACTCGACGTCACGGTACGTACGGGCCCGCCGCGAGGAGGGGCAGGCGCGGGGAGCGTTCGAGGCCGAGATCCGCGGACTCGGCATGACCCCGACATCCGTCACCGGAACCGAACATGTCCAGCCGCCGGCATGGGTGGCCGACGCCCTCGGGGTGGACGCACACACCGTGTCGGTGCTCGCCCGGCGCCGCCGGATGCTGGCCGATGACGTACCCGTCCAGCTCGCGACCTCATACCTCCCGCTGGAGATCGCCGAGGGAACGCAGCTCGAAGAGATCGACACCGGGCCGGGCGGGTCGAAATCCAGACTGGCCGAGCTCGGCCACCCACAGGCCACGATCACGGAAGAGATCGAGGTCCGGAACCCCACGGCCGAGGAGGTCGCCGCCCTCGACATGACGGAAGATCAGCGCGTTATCGAGATCATCCACACCGGCCGCACCGAGGACGGGCGGGCGGTCGAGGTGACCCGTCACGTTCTGCCCTCGCACCTGTGGCGCCTGTCCTACTCCTGGCCGCTCGGCCCCACGCACTGACCACCCAAGAAGGGAACCGACCCCATGGCACAGAACACGATCGGCACCGCCGGAATCATCCGGGACGCCCGCAGCCGCTACCGCACCGCGCAGCGCGAGGAGGGCGGGGCACACGGCGCGTTCGAGGGTGAGACCCGCCGCAGCGGGGGCGAGCCTCGCGCCGAGGTGACCGTGAGCCGGGCCGAGGCCCCGGCCGACGTCGCCGAGCTGCTCGCCGTCGAGGGCGCCGCCGTCCTCCGGGCCCGCCGTATGTTCGTCGGCGAGGACCTGGTCCAGCTCGTCAACACATGGATTCCGGTGGACGTCGCCGAGGCGGCCGGGGTCGAGTCGGTCGACACGGGCGCCGGCGGGATCATCTCGCGCATGGCCGAGGCGGGTTTCTCGCAGGGTTCCGAGGCCGTCGAGGACGTCGACCAGCGACCCGCGACGGCGGACCAGGCCGCCGCGCTCGGCGTCGAGGAGGGCGAGCTCCTCCTCACCGTGACCCACGTCGGCCGCACGGCCGAGGGCCGGGCCGTCGAGGTCACCCGGCACACTCTCGGGCGCGGCTGGACACTGCGCTACGCCGTACCGCTGGACTGATCACCGAACCGCCCGCAGAACAGAGCGCCCGGCCCCGGAAGGGGTCGGGCGCTCTTGCGTTCCCGGGCTCCGCCTCGCCCTCCGAACGGGTGGATTTCCCCTCGCGTACGCGGGCGCAGCCTGACGGCATGAGTCCAACTAGTCACGTTTCACGGGTACTTGACGGTTTAGTGATGATCTGTCACGTTTCCATTCGCCCAACCCTGGGCCCACCGAGAGAGAGGTCGATCACCCATGACGCGACGCACCGAGTACGACGAGAGGCAGGCCGCCGGACGGCTCCGCGTGCCCATCACGGCGTTCCGCTGGGCCGTTCATGCGGGCATCGTGCCCCGGGCGGAGGAGCCCGGTTGGACATGGCCCCGGGCGGCCGTCGAGGCGATGGACCCGGACGCCATCACGGCCGGACTGCCCGGCGATCCACTGTCCGGCCGGCAGGCCGCGGACCGGATCGCCGAGGCCCTCGGCACGCCGAACGCTCCCGGTGAGCCCCCGGCCGTGACGGCGTTTGTCGTGCGCCGGTTCATCGCGGCCGGGATGCTCACCGAGCTGTCCGCCAACCCCGACGGCTCCCTCGTCCACCCGTCCCAGGTGGCCGAGGTCTGCGCCCGTCCGGATCTCGCCGAGCTCGTCGCGGCGGACTCGCCGCTCGGCCCGGACCAGGCCGCCGCCCGCCTCGGTGTCCGCCGTACGGACTGGGATCACATGGTTCGCCTGGGATGGATCGCACCGGCCGAGTGGCGGGAAATCCGGTTCGGAACGAGCCGGGCCGGGGCGGTCGACGTCCCTCTCTACCGGTCCGCCGACGTGGGAGCACTGCCCGACGCTCACCCCGAGGTCGATTGGCCGACCCTGCGAACCGTGGGGAAGGGACGGCGCTCCCCGCTCGTCGCCTTGAAGTAGTCCCCCGGGCATGGCAGAGGCCCCGCGCTCCGGAGCGCGGGGCCTCTGCCATGCAACGAGCGTCAGGACCGGATGCGGCCCGCATCGCGCAGGTGCGGAAGGTGTTCCTTCACCGTGCGGGTGGAGAGCGCCGCACCGGCGGCGGTCTCCAGCTCGGCGACGGTGCGGTACTGCTGGCCGGAATCCGGGTTCAGCTCAAAGCCGGGTTCGAGCCGTACGCCGTCCTTGCGGCCCATGCTCGCGAGCTCACGGAGGAGGTCGAGGGCTGCGGGCGGGATCTGCTGGCCGTCGGGGTTCGTCGACATGGGGAACTCTCCTGTGGGCGAGGGGTGTTGGCCTCGGTCGGACATCAGGGGCCCGAGACGATGACGACGACGAGCACCTCTCGTCGGGCCTCGTCGATCCGGTAGAGAACGCTCGTCCAGGCGAGCCGCTCCCCTACGGCGAGTAGCGCGGTGTACAGGCCGCCGACACGGTCCGGGTAGAGCTCGCCGAGGTGGTGCGGGCGCTCGGCGAGCTTCTTCTCGAACGCCAGGATCGCGGCCCGTTCCTCGACGGTGGCCGAGGCGAGGGCGGCCCGGCCGGTGTCGCTGTAGACGACGGACCAGGAGGCGCCGGCGCTCACCGGTCGGACTCCTGGGGGCCCGCGCCGAGGATCTGGTCCGAGGTCCACCGGGGCGCTTGCGGGTCGGCGCTCGCGGCGACGGCCGCGAGGATGCGCGGCGTGGTGCGCATGACGAGGCGGTGCCGCCACACCCGGACGAGCGTTGCGTACTCCTCGGGGTCGTCGAGGTCGAGCTCGCCGAGGGCCGCCTCGAACTCCTCGCGGTCCGAGGGGTGCGCGGCGGCGAGGGCGGCCCGCAGTTGAGTAAGCGTCCGCGGTCCCCCGTGCGGGTGCGTGTGGAACGGGTCGAGGGGTTCCTCGGCGGGTGCTGCGCTCATGGGTTCGGTCCTCTCAGCTCTCGGCCTTGGTGAGGGTGAGGCGGTGGCGGGACTCCAGCTCGGCGGCGGCCTGGCGGGGAATGACGAGGATGCCGTCGAGGAGCTCGCGGGCCTTGGCGTACGCGGCGTGACGCTCGTGTTCGCCGCCGGCGCCGTCGAGGGCGCGCTCCAGGAGGGCGCGGGCCTTGCTGATGGTGGCGCGCTCCTGCTTGGGCAGGTGGCGGACGCCGGTCTTGCGGGCGTGCTCGTCGGCCGCCCGCCATGCGGTTTTCAGGATGCTGACGGCTTCCCGGTAGGCGGCGAGATCCTCGCCGCGCCGGGCGTCCTCGGCCGCGTCCATGGCGTGATGGAACCGGGCGGTGGTCGGGACTGTGACGTCGTCGAGGGCGGGGCGGTCGAGGAACGCCAGGACGTCGGCGGCGTACCGGCCGTATGCCTCGCGAACCTCGTCGTGGTCGGCCTCAATGGCGCGGCGGCGGTCGAGGGTGGCGGCGACTCGCTCGCGTTGCGCGGCCTTTCGGCGCCGCCGGCGGCTGACGATGGGCGCGGCCACAGCGGCGATACCGACCGAGACGGCGCACCCCACGACGGCGAACAGCAGCCACAGCGGGAACCCGAAACCGTCGTCATCGCTCTTGTGGTCGGCGGGCTTTTTGGTGGCCGAGTCGATCTCGTCGGCATGGCCGAGGAAGAAGTCGGGCCCCAGGTAGACCGCCGCCGCCCACGCGCATCCGAACACCAGGAACGTGACCGCGCGCCCCCACTCGGCGCGCATCCACGCCTTGAAAATGCCGGCGGCGATCACCAGGAGGACGACGTTCCCCAGGAGGACGACGCCCCACTGAGCCATATCGGACACGCGCTCGGTCATGCCGCCGCCGCGCCCCCGCGCCTGCCCGCGGGACGGCGCTTCGCTGTGCCCTTGGCGGCGGCCTTGGCCTTGTCGGCGTCGCGCTTCTTGGCGGCCTTGGCGAGCCACCCGGGGTGTGCGCGCTCGACGAGCTCCCGGAGGTACTGCGCCGTGATGTTGGCCTCGCGGGCGACGTTGGTTACGTGGCCGTAAGCGGTGGAGGTCACCGCGGCCTCGACGGCGGCCTCAAGGAGCTTGGCCTTACTCTCCTCAGCCTGCTTGGCGTCCCGCTCGGCCTGTTCGCGGAGGTCTGCGAGCGTCGGTGTGGTTGGTGTACTCATGGGGCCGAGGATGACACGTACACAAGTCATCTGCAAGCAAGACTTGTAGTTCACCTGCGACCGTGGAAGAGTGTGCGGTGATCGCTCGCCGCTGTCGCAGTGGTGGGCCTGTCGTTATGAGTCCAGCTCACAAACGGTGAGGAAAAGTCATATGGGCAAGTTCGCCAGCGCCATGAGTTCTAGCGAGTCCACGCTCCGTGTGACGGTCGCCGCCCTGATGCGGGCCTGCGGGGAGAACCAGACTGCTTTGGCTAGGGGTCTGCGGATCACTCAGGGACAGCTCAGCCGGAAGCAGACCGGCCGCGCCGCGTACAGCCTCGGGGACGTCGACTCGCTCGCGAGGCACTACGGCATCCCGGTTCCCGACCTCCTCGCCGGTCCGACGCACGCCGTGCGGAAGCTCCCGCACGTCAGGTTGGCGGACGTCGTCGGCGGCTCGCAGGAGGTTTTTACGGTCTAACGCCCTGATCACGGGCGGTGTCGGCGCGATTACCCCCGCCGCATAGCCTGATCTCCGCTACAGCTCCAAACGTGCGAAAGCCCCACCGGGGTTATCGGGAGTTAGCCGCTCCCGCCGATGAGGCTCGCGCGTGACCCTGCTCTAGGTCTGTTGTGAGTGTACCCACGGCCCCCGTGGTGAGACACCGCAGCGGCCGGAAAGGCCGAAAGAGTGGCACCCCACCGCGATATCAGCCCGGATGACTGCCCCAACTGCCACAAGGTGTTTGCGGCGCTGGAAGATCACCGGATCGCCGCACCTGAGAATTGGCTCACGACCGAGGAACTCGGGAAGGTCGTCGGTCTCAAGAAGAGGGCGACTCAAGATCACCTCGCGCACCTCTTCGCTCACTCCCGTATCGACGCGGACCGCCGTACGCCCCTCATGGGCGGGATCGGTCAGCCGCTCCTCCCCGGGGCCCAGGAGTGGGCCGCGAACGTCGTCACCCCGGACCCGACGTGTGCGCGCTGCCTCGTCGCGCTCGCCGGTATCGGGTGGGAGGGACAGATCAAGATGGAGGATCTCGCCAAGGCGGCGGGCGTCTCCCTGCGGACCGCCGAGCGTCACCGGCCCCACCTCGTGAACGCGGACCTTGTCGCGTTCGTCCCGGTGCCGGTGCAGACGCACGACGGGAAGAACTACGGCCGCCGGCCGGACCGCTTCACGCTGATGAGCACCATCCCCGCGCCGCGCCTTGAGGGTGCCGCGTGGGAGGCGGCGCCCGCACGGGCCGAGGCCATCCTCGACCGCGTCCGTTGGTTCGTGAACGTCGAGCCCGAGGAGCGTGTCCTCGCGGTCCGTTCCGTGGCCTGGTGCCTGCGGAACGGGTGGCCCGAGGAGCCCCTCCTCAAGGCGCTGGACTCGTCGCTCAACCGGCGGGCCTACCGTCCGGGTGGCTACCTGTCCAAGCTCCTGCGGAAGCTCCCGACGGAGTACATCGTCCCGGCCCGCGAGATGTACACCGGCCGCTCGGCGCCGCGCGTTGTCGACTGCCCCGTCTGCCGGACCGCCTTCCGTACGACGCTGCCCGGTACCCCCCTGTGCGGCGGCGGGTTCTGCCACGAAGCCGGTAGGGGTTCCGCCCCCGCCGCCCCTGTCTTCAAGATCGCCTGAAAGGAGCCGTCACCATGGGAAAGATCCTCGACGCCATCAAGTCGCGGTTCCAGACGCGCGACATTCCTAAGACCACATCGGGCCGCTTCAACGCCCTGATGAGGAAGGAAAAGGGCAACACGCAACGGGTGGCCGAGCGCCTCGGCGTCTCGCGCCGCACGGTTCAGCGGTACATCAAGGGCGAGCGGAAGATCGACAACAACCCGGAAGCCGTCGCCCGCCTCGAAAAGGAGGTGTCCAAGGATCATCAGCCCAAGGTTCGCGCCAAGGCCCAGAAGGAGGCCAAGCAGCGCGGCTTGACGGTGGAGACGCGCGCCCGGTTCGGGTTCAACGCCGCCGGCGGGAGCACGGACGACGCCCGGTTGAGGCGGCTCACCGAGGATGTGCCCGACCACCTCGTTGACGGAATTTTCGAGGCCCTGCGCAACGGCGACGAGGCCGAGGCACAACGGCTGATCGCCGAGGGTCTCGCGGAGGAGTATTTCCGCACCCCGGGCACCGACGCCGAGAGCCTCGACGTCGAGTTCACGGACGTTGATTACATCGAGCTGGATTGGCGGAACTGACCATGAGCGAGACCTCTTACACCGCCCCGCTCGCCGTGCTCGACACGGCCGAGGGCCGCCTCGTCGCCTACCTCCCCAACGTCCAGAGCTGCGCCGTACCGGCGGAAGTCACCGACCTGTCGTCGGCCGCCGAGTGGGCCCTCGCGTCGGGGTTCGGCGCCGCCGCCCTCTCGCAGTACGGCGAGGACGTCGGCCCGCTCCTGGTCCTCACCGAGTCCGCGGTCGAGGCCCTCGGCCTCCCGACCGAGATGGACGACCGTAAGCGGCTGCGCGTGCCGGACGATCACCCCGCCGTCAAGGAGCTGGACGAGGCCGGGTGGACCCTGTCACGGGCGGGCCTCGGGCCGTGGACGTTCCTTTTCAAGGGCCGCACCGAGGTTCACGTCGCCGTCATCCCCTGGGGCGCGTTCGACGAACAGATGCGGTGGGCCGTCCCCACGGACGACCCGGGGGCACTCGCCTACACCCTGGGCCTGTACGCCGAGCGGGTCGTGAGCCCCGTCGGCTCGACCGCCGGTTGCAGTCTCGCCCTGATGACCGCCGTACGGCCGCCGTCCCGCGTCCAGTTCGACCGGGGCACCGGCCGGATGCGCCGCACCCCGGTTCCCGGCTCCCTGTCCGTGGCGATCGACCCGGCGCCGCCCGAGGCCCCGGACGAGCACCCGCTCGCCGCCGAGCGGACGCGCGAGGAGAGCAAGGACCCCGGACACGTCCTCGTCGAGGAGGCCCTCGCGTGGTACCGCGAGCCCACCGAGGCCGAGGCCGCCGCCCCCCACGTCGTCGGCCTCGACGTGAACGTTGCGTTCCTCGCGGCTGCAAGTCGCTTGACGGTGGGCCTCGGTGAGGCCGTCTACACCGACGGCCCGGCTTTCGACAAGAAGATCCCGGGCGCGTGGCTCGTCGACTTCTCCGCCGCCACGCTGCGCACCAAGGATCTGACCACGAAGCAGTGGCGCGAGCTCCCCGCCGAGTTCCCCTCTCCGTTCACCCCGGACGGGAAGCGGCCGACGGGCCCGGCCTGGTACGCGACGCCGACCCTGGCGTACGCGGTCGAGCTCGGGATCGAGGTCCGGCCGCTCGCGGCGTGGCTGCGGCCCGACGCCGGCGGATACCTCGACCTGTGGCACAACCGGTTGAGGGATGCCTACATGGACACCCTCGCTGATCTCGGGATCACGGACGGCATGGACGAGGACGCTTTCCTCGCGGGCATGGCGACGGTGAAGGAGCGCGACCCCGAGGCCGTCGCTCTCCTGTCTGCGATCAAGCAGACCGCAAAGGGCGGCATCGGCAAGATGCGCGAGCGGCCCCAGGGCAAGCGCCCCGGCAAGCACGCGCCGTGGTCCGCGCTCAAGCGGCCGACGTGGCGGCCGGACATTCGGGCGGCGGTGATCAGCGCGGCCCGCGTCGGCGCCCACCGGAAGATGGTCAAGACGTGGAACCGGTCCGGCCTCGTCCCGCTCGCCGTCCTGTCCGACTGCGTGGTGTACCCGTCGGCGTACCCGACCGCGCGCGCCGTGGTCCCGCGCAAGGATGACGGAACGCCACTTCCGGGCGGGTGGCGCCTCGGCCCGAATCCGGGCTACGTGAAAGAGGAGGGCGTCCGTTCGATGGACTGGTACCGGGAGATGACCGCCAAGAAGGCGAACCCGGCCCGGTTCATCAAGGAGGGTCGGGACGCCGCCCGCGAGGGCGAATAGGTCCCTGCGCATCGTCATCTGAGTGTCGACAGAGAGGGAAGATCATGAAGGAAGAGGCCGCAGTCGAGAGCGCTCGGGGAGTCTGGCCAGAGGCGGAGGGATTCGAGTCCGCTCCCGGTGGTTGGACGTTCCGCGTTGGAGGCGGGTACGCGTGGATCACGGACGCCGGCCGCGTGGCGGTCGACCCCGAAGGGCTCCGGAGCCACGCGCGTAACCGCATCACGGCCAACTGACCAGGGAGCACCACCGATGACGACGACCCTTCCCCTCATCCGTACCGCCGCCGAGTTCGAGGAGCTGCGCCAGGCCGTGACAACGGTCGAGATCCCGGCGGGGTTTGACCGCTGGCACCCCTCGGAGCTGACGCAATGGCTCGACGGCGTGGCGGAGGACGAGGACGTTTCCGAAGCTGATTCCCTCCGCGCTCAGGTGGCCGTCTTCTACGCCCTGGGGATCGAGCCCGAGGACGTGCAGAGCAACACCGCTCCCTAACCTGCGGGCAGACAGACGGAGGGGCCCCGGCAGACGCCGGGGCCCCTCCGTCTGTCTGCGGCTCGAATCGTGAGCACAACTCACAGTTAAACTTGTAGTTGACTTGCGTCTGTGGGAGGGTGGTCGGACGCCACCACCCCGCAGACAGGAGCCGCGTCGAATGCGCACCGAGTACGTCACCCGCACCCGGATCGCCGTAGATGGTCGAGGCGACGCCGAGGCCCGCCTCGACTTCCCCCGGGCCTCCGGGAAGGGCAAGGCCCGCGCTCGCGCCGTCCGGCGCCTCGCCGTGATTTACAAGATCGACGCCCGTCACCCGTGGCGGACCATGCACTACAACCCCGCCTCTCCGGACGCCCCGGCGCCGACGCCCGACGAGCTGACCCTCGAACTCAGCGGAACCCCCGAGCGGGTCGCCCGGTACCTGTCCGCCGTCCCGCGCTACCTCGCCGCCGTCGAGGCCCTCGCCACCAGGGCGGTGCGCGTCTACGGACAGTGGGCCCGCAGCGTGGCCGCAGAGGAGGCGCTCGAATACGTCGATGCCGGCGGCCGTCGCGCCTACGCTGCCCAGTTCCGCGCCGCAGCGTTCACGGCCGGGGCCGACTATCTCGGGATCGCTTCCCTTCCGCCCCGAGACCTCGACCCGTCCCGTCCCATGTGGGACCAGGCCGCCCGCATCGTGTGGGACCTCGTCAAGGTCGGGACGCCGGTCAACCTGTACGCCATGCACGACGAGGCCGAGGCCGAGGAGCTCCTCGCCAGTGCGGACCGCGCCCCGGCACCGACCCCGGCCGACGTCGCGTTCGAGCGCGAGCTCGCCGAGCTGCGCACCGCGCAGGCCCGCCGGTCCGTGGCTCTGTTCGCCGCGCTCGACGGCGAGGAACTCCCGAGCGTGGCCGACCTCCCCGCCGTCGAGGAGGCCCCGGCCGAGGACGTCGTCGAGGGCCAGGAGGACGAGGAGCTCCCCGCGGTTCCGCTCACCCGCGTACAGCGGCGTTGGCTGCACACCGCCGCCGCGCACCCCGAGGGCCACCTCCCCGAGGAGGTCAACCTCCGCACGGTGCGCGCGCTCGGCCTCGCCGGGTATGCCGAGTGGTCATCGTCCCGCCCCTATGCCGGGCGCCTCTCCGAGGCCGTGTGGAAGCCGCGCGGCGGCGAGGTTCGGATCACCGCAGCGGGACGGCAGCGTGCCGAGCGCGAGGAGCGCGAGCTCGTCGTAGTCGTGGCGTGCGGGGGTCGGAAGGCGGTGTATTCCGACGGGCTCCGCAAGGGTGAGCCGGTGATCGGCGCGCGGGCCGGTGAGCTCTACGTGGGGAGCTACCACCGGGCAGCACGCCGGGCGGCCGACGTCCTCACCCGGGACGGCCGCGCCGGACGAGTGGTGATCCTGTCGGCGAGGTACGGCCTCGTCGAGCTGGACGAGCACCTCTTGAACTACAACCTTCGGGCCGGTGACCCGGGCACGGTCGACGGCGAGACGCTCCGCCGGCAGGCGCACGCACTCGGGATCTCGGGGGCGGCCGTGACGGTCCTCGGCGGCCGGGCGTACACCAAGCTCGCCCGCGAGGTCTGGGAGGACGTCGTCGAGCCGCTCGCCGGGACTCGGGGGATCGGTGAACAGCTCGGCCGTCTCGCCGATATCTACGCACCCGACCGCCACCGGGTCGCCGTCGAGGCCGAGCTCGTCGAGGACCAGGCCGAGGAGCTCGGCCTCGCCGAGGAGCCTCTCGCCCGTCCCGCCGCCGGGCGGGCGGCCGAGGTCCGGGTCGAGACTGCACCCGCCGCCCTCGTCCGCGTACGGCACCCTCGCGCGTTGTCGGGGTACCTGTCGCGCCGCCTGTCGCGCGGGGCCCTGTCGCGGCCTGTGAGCTGCGCAGACTCCCCCTTTCCCCCCTCTGTGGTCCGGACGCGACAGAGGGGCGGACAAGGCGACGCCCTCCCGACCTGTCACCCGTACCGGTGGACCGCCGCGCGCCCCGAGGACAGGCTCTCGGTGATGCGGGACGGTGAACGAATGCGCCCCATGATCGCCGCCGCCTCCGTCGCCCTGGTCCTCCTGTCGACCGGATGCGTGTCCGTCGCTCCCCAGGGGCCGACTCCTCGCCTTTCTCCCGCCGCCGCTCCTCGGCCCGCCCCTTCCTCGGAGTCCGTCACCCAGGCCCCGGCCCGCGAGGAGCTCGTCCGGGTGGGGTCGGCCCCGAGCTCTCCGCCGGCGCGACCCAAGAGGACGGCGGCCACCCCGCCCGAGGAGTCAGCGGCGGCGCCCCATTCGCCGGGGCGCCCGGCCGTCGCGCCTGTCGTGCCGCGCCGTGCGTACCGGCCCGAGCCTCCTCGGCGCGTCCGACCGGCGGCGCCCCCTCGTCGCGAGGTCCGCCCTCCGGTGCGCCGTCCGGCCCCGGTGCGCCGTCCGTCGACCGGCGGGTACGGCATGGCCGACGTCTGCCGGTCCGCGCAAGGAGTGGCCGACCCGTCCCTCGTAGCTCTGTGCGGAAGCGCCTACGGCGGTAAATGAGCGCTGCGGGTGGCCTCGCGGCGGATAGCCTTCCGCCATGCCAACACCTACGCACAAGCTCCCCACCGAGGGGGCACGAGTCGTGTTCATCGGCAAGGGCGGGTCGACCAAGACTCACACCCTCGCGCACGTCCTCGGCCACTGGTCCCGCATGGGTATCCCCGTGGCGGCCGTCGACTCCGACGAGCCGGGGGAGGACGAGGACGGCTCACTCGTCACCTGGAACCAGATGACGAACGGCCGGATGGTACCGACCAAGCACGCGGACGACGAGAGCCCCCTCACGGTCAAGGCGCAGTACAGCGCCCTGCGTCTGCCCGGCACGATCATTGAGGAGACGCCCGCGGAGGGCATCCTCGGCATTGACACCGGGTCGTGGGCCAACCGGCCGGGCGGGACGCATCACTCGGCGCTCGCTATGGCGTCTCTGGCCGTCCTGTGTCTCCAGCCGCACGAGGGCGAGCTCCACCGGTCCGCGTCGGTCTGGGCCGCCCTCAAGCACCTTGAGGACACCGGATCACGTCGCCCCGAGCTCGTCGTCCTGTTCACCCGCGTACACCACAACGCGAAGTCGAGCGGGGAGGTGCGGGGGACGATGGAGCGGAGCGGGATCACGGTCCTGGACAACGCCGTGCCGAACCAGATGGGTGAGGACGGGTACTCGCGGGCGTTCGGCAAGCCGCTGGAGCTCGTCGAGGACGACCCCATGCACAAGATCGCCGTCGAGATCCTGGGGCGGGTGTCCCTGTGAGCCAACCGAACGCCATGGACGCGATGTTCGGCAACGCCCTTGCCACCCGGGGCAAGGGCGCGGGGACGGGCACGGGCGCCCCCACGGCGGTTCCCGCGACGTTCACCGAGCCGGGCATCCCGGCACAGCCGGCAGAGGCCGAGGCCGCACCCCCCGTCATAGAAACACCGGTCCCGACCGAACCCGCCACCGAACCCGCCAAGGAGGACGCCAAGGAGGACGCCAAGGAGGCCGACGCCGAGGGTTCCGCCACCGAACCCGCCAAGGGGGCCGAGGTCGCGGTCCCGCCAATTGGCGGGAAAGCGTTCGATAAGAAATCGAACAAGGGGAAGGAGCGCGGCCCGCTCAACTCGGCCGAGCTCCTGCGCCTGAATCAGGCCGAGAGCCAGATCCGCGCGTTCGGCAAGGCCGCCGCCGACGCGGGCGAGGCGTTCGACATGATCAAGGAGGACGGGCTCCACCATCACTACGGGCTCACCTGGGCCGAGTACACGTCCACCCATTGGGGACTCTCCGCCTCGCAGGCCGACCGGCTCATTGCCGCCGCGCCCGTCATGCGCGAGCTCTCCATCGCGAACGAGGGCACCGCCCGCGAGTTCGTCCCCGTCTACCGCGAGTGGGGGGCGGCCTCGGCCCGTGCCATCTGGTCCGGCGCCAAGGAAGGGTCCGACGGCAAGCCAACGGCCAAGATCGCCAACATTGCCGTCAAGGGTGTTCTAGAGAGCACCCAGGGCGCCAAGAAGGCACCGGCCGCCGACAAGCTGTCGAGCCTGGCAAAGAAGGCGGTCACCCGGGCCGTCAAGGAGGCGGCGGCGGCAAAGACACTCAAGACGCAGCAAGCCGCCGCCAAGCCCGCGGCCGAGGCCGTCACCCAGGACGCCGAGGACGTCGTCGAGGCCGAGCTCGTCGACGAGGAGGCGCCGGCGGGGAACGGGGCGCCGTGGCGGATGGGCGAGGCCGCCGTCCGGCACTTCTCGGATTTCTTCGTGGCGCAGGCAGCGAAGACCGGGCAGGAGCCTCACGAGGTCATGCTCGCCACGCTCGGCCGACTCCAGAAGGAAGCGGAAGCGGCCGAGGCCGCCGGGGAGTAGCTCCTCACCGAACCCGCCACACAACGCCGACGGCCCCGGAGGAATCCGGGGCCGTCGGCGTGTGGCGGGTTCGGTCACGTCGTGCACCCCCTCGACCGAACCCGCCACCGGCCGCACGTCGGGAAGGTGCGCCGCGGATTCAGTCGCGCGGCACCGGGCGGCCGATGTCGACGAGGAGGCCGTCGGGTAGTCCGTCCCGCATCCATTGTTCGGCGGTGGTGGAGATGAGGCCCTCGGCCCCGTACAGCAGAGGTCCACCTCTCTCGCTCATGATGCGTTGTGCGGCGTCCGCCCGGACGGGTAGGCCGAGGTATGCCCGCCCCGGCCGGGGCCACGTGAGATCCAGCGCCGCCCCCTCCGGTCCTGCGCACCACGCGTGCGACTCCTCGCGTGCCCACTCGTCCAACGCCACCCCTTCGACGTACGCGAGGGCGCCGTCCGAACCCCAGGCCCAGGACACGGCCTCAATGAAGCACTTCCCGAGTTCGCCCGGAGGGTTGCCGCCGCCGGGCCACGGGGTCGGGGTGAACAGGCGCCCGTGTGCGAGGAGCAAGGCGCCGAGGGTGCCGTACGCCCACCCTTCCCGCTCTCGGGCCGTCATGCGCACGGAGGCGAGGAGCCACTCCTCCTCGGCCGCGAGCTCGGCCTCGGCGGTGCTCGCCGGACGGGCGGTGTCGGTCATGGGGGTGTCCTCCTGGGATCGCTGCGACGAGGAGAGTCTCCCCCGCACCGTGCACCCCGGGGAAGGCCGAACCCGCCACGGTGCGCACTACCGCCGGCCGCGCGACGGGGCCGAGGGGGAGAAACCGCAGGTCGACCGAACCCGCCATCCCGTGCACCCCCCTGGGACCGAACCCGCCAAACCGTGCACCCCCTCGCCAACTGCGGGTATGAGCAACACTCACAAAATGTGACCTGGGGACATAAGGAAGCCGCGCCCGGCCTCGTCGAGGTCGGGCGCGGCTGTCGTGGCCTACTCGTCGTAGAAATCAGGCAGCACGTCCGATAGGAACGGCTCGCCGTGGTAGCACTCGCAGCACGACCGACACGAGCGGCACAGTCGTGCCCGGCCGCCGCCGGGCACACTCCAAATGCTCTCCCCCTTGCAGTCCCGGCAATCAGGGTGCCCCGTCGTGCCCGGGGGAAGGTGGTCCGCCGTGGACTCCCTCGGGGCGCTCGCTCGCCGCGCCTCGGGCACCTCGACTACGGACGGACTCCTCGCCTCGTCATCGCATCCGCAGATTGCGCCCTCGTCGTACATCAGGACGTCGCATTCCTCGTCGTGGTCGAGGGGACCGCGCCTCACCATGCGGAGGGCGGCGCGTTGTCGAGGTCGAAAGCCGGGGACCAGTCGGCGGCCGTGGGTTGCCGGTCGAGGTCGGTTGCCGGGATGCCGGGTGGCGTACTCGGTTCCTCCTCGGCGGGGCCGTCGTAGTCCTCGGGCGGGTCGTAGTCCTCGGGGACGTCGTCGAGGTGGTCGAGCTCCTCCTCCTGGCCCTCCTCGGCGAGCGGTCCCTCGTCGTCCTGGTCCTCGTCGCCGTAGAGGTCATCCTCGGGGGTCGGGTACTCGTCGGGGTCGAGCTCGCCCTCGTCCTGGTCCTCGTCGAAGCCGGGGAAGTTCGGATGCCTGACGCCGTCGTACACCACGGTCGTGATCCCGCCGGCATCCCTGGGGCGCTGCTCGCCCCAGGGGATCGCGGGGAGCTCGACACCCCCCTCGGCCCGCTCGCCGCACTCCGCGCATTCGTAGGTGTCCCACCACTCCGCCAGACCCCAGAGCGATCCCGGGTGGCGGTCGACGTGGACAAGGCGGCCTGTGCACTGTTGGTCGACGCCGTACGCCGCCCCCTCGCCCTCTCCCACGGGGCAGCGCTTCCCGTGGTGGCATCCGGTCCCCGAGCACCGGCACGGCCGGGCGGGGTCGACCTCGGGCCGCCACACGGCCTCGGCGTGAGCTCGCCGCCCGGGGGTGGCATCGGCGGGGAGTGCGCGGACGCCGAGCTCCTCGGCGGTGATGCCGGGCGCGGCCTTGAGCTCGGCCGCGGTGGGCTGGAGCACGTACGCCACGGCGGACGGTTGGGGCGCCGGCGGTTCGGTGGCGGCCGGTCCGGCTGCGGTCTCGGCCCTCACGCGCTTGAGTGCGTCCTGATACCCGAGGCCCTCGGCGAGCTGGAGCTCGCGCGCGGCTTTCTGTTCGGCGTTGCGCTTGGGCATACGACACCTTCCCGACCCGGGCCTCGGTCCCCACGCCACCCGCCCGGGGTACGGAACGGATCGCAGCTTGTTGACTCACGACCGGAATCCCGGGGGACCTTCGTACCGTCGGTGCCTCGGCGGCGTGGGCGCGCGGGCGGCGGTAGGGGCGGCGGTGTCTGCCCTCGGGAGCACGGTATCGGACCGCGTCCGAGGGTGAGCACGGAACGGGGCGGCGGCCTACTTCCGAGGCGCCCCGGTGCACCCCGGGTAGGGCACCCATCGGCAGCTCGGGGCGCGTCCGTCGCACTGCGGGCAGACGGCCGAGGTCTCGGTGAGCGGAAGGCCGTAGACCCACATGAGGCAGGACGGCGCCCGCAGGAGACCCGACTCGGTGGGGCGTTGGTGAAGGTCCGGAAGCCGGTTCCATCGGCGATCCGCGGTGGTGCGTCCTACCGGCTTGCTCGCCGGTTCGGTTCGGTGTTGCTCCAGCCAGTAGGTAAGCGGCGCCCGCTCGCGTCGGGAGATGACACCGGTCGGGGCGAGTTGACGTCCCAGGCCCTCGACCCACTCCTCGGCCGAGGCGCCCGGCCGCCGGCGCTTCTCCTCCCATGCCCACATGGCCTCGGCCAGAGTGACCGCCTCGGGGTACACCACGACCGGGGCGGCCCGCCGGCGGTGTCGGGTGAGGCGGAGGGTGTCCTCGCGCTCGCGCCAGACCTTGGCGCCGACCTGTCCGGAGACCCACCACCACAGCGCGACTTGGTGAGCGTCGGCGAGGAGGGCGTCACCGGTCGGCCCCAACCGGTGCGCCAAGGCCCGGTGCCGTTTGAGTGCGCGGCCGAGCTCGGGGAGCGGCCCGGTGTCGACGAGGTACCCGCCGTCATCGCCTGCCATCCACCGGCGCCCGCACCCGCACGGCCGCCACCGGTGCCCGTGCGCCACCAGCCACGCCCCGGGCTCCATGCACAGGGGGCAGGCAGGCAAGGGGGCCGCGCCGGGTTCCTGCGGCCAAGGAGTGATGCGTCCCGCCTCGGTCTCGGCGATCCGGTCGGGCGTCAGACCGGGGAGGGCGCGGGCGAGTTGGTCGGCGTCGCGGTCCACCAGGAGCACCAGGCGCGCGAGCGCCTCGGCGGGGAGGTCGACCTCCTCGCGCCCCGGAGAGAGGCCGTCGTCGGGGAGTTCGTACCCGTCGCCGAGCTCGTCGAGGAGCGCCGGGAGCGGTACGCCGTTGGCCGTGGCCGTGCGCGCGAGGAACGATCCGGTGGTCTCGCCGTGGATGAGCGGGACACGGATCGGGAGATCGTCCACGGTGAGGTGGGCGGGTGTCGGGTCGGTCATGTCGGCACCGTGCCACACCCCGGGTGCGCGGCGTGCGACGAGTCCCGAAGTGACCGAGGGGGGTTGTCTCGTCTTGATGTGCTCCTGTCAAGTTTCCCGGAAGACGCCCACGGACGGACCGGGGCCACCCCCGGGCCGAGGAGGGGGTCCTCGGCTCCCGGCCCCCGGCGCCGTGGGCTGTCGCGTGCCCTGTCGCGTGGGTTGTCGCGTGGCGCCCTGTCGCGTGCTGTGACCTGCGCGAACACCCCCGAACCCCCCTGCGTCCGCGCGACGCGACAGGGGGCAGGGGACAGGAGCCCCCGCAGCCGGCGCCGGGCCCCCGGCCGCCCCCGGGAGCGGCACCCGGGCCGAGGCGGCGGACGGCATCAAGGCGGCGGCCGGTGCCTCGGCGGCGGCCGGGACGGCGGGGCGCGGTCGAGGCACGATGGCGACGAGCGGCGCCTCCGGGCGGAGGGTGCGGCGGTACAGGGCATCCGCGTACGCCCGTGCCCGGAGCTCCCACTCCTCGACGTCGAGGGCGCGGCCGATGATGGCGGCGGCCACCATGGGGCACACGGCGTCGGCCGCCTGCTGCGCCCGGTTGCGGATACCGGCACCGCGGCCCACGTGCTTCCACGGGTAGTCACCCGGGAACCCGACGAGTCGGCCGATGGTGGCCTGTGTGACCTTCTCGCCGCTCTCGTCGTCCTTCCATCCGTAGGCCGTGGCCGTGACGCAGGTCGACGGGCGGTCGGCGCTGAACGCGTTCCCACCCTTCGGCCGTCCGGTCTTGGGGTCGATGCCGCGCTGTCCCCGGGTGTTGACCGACCGGCCGCGCTCCCACCCGGCGCACTCGGCGAACGTCGTCACGGGGAACGCCTCGGTGGGGTGCACGCTCACGAACGGCGAGCGGGTGCGGTGCGCGGTGAGGAAACGGCGCTTCCGGTGGGAGGCCGCGCCGTAGCGGACCGCGTCGAGGGTCTCGGCCTCGACGGTGCCCCAACCCGCCTGTACGAACTCGTTGATCAAGCCGCGCTCGATCTCGGAGGGGAGGGCGCTGGACTGCTCGACGGCGACCCACTCGACCGAACCGCCCCGGGCGAGCATCGCCAGGGGCCAGACGACGACCTCGGCCATGAGACCGGCGCGCGGGTCGTCCAGCTCGGCGAGGGGCGCGCGGACGTCCTCCCACGACTCCCCGGAGCGGGGCGCGTTGCCCGCGTCCCTGCCCTCGGCGTCCACCAGGGCGAGGAATCCGGCCGCCGCCCCCACGCCACGGACCACCGAGACGATGAGCTCGATTGCCGACGCGTACCGGCCCATGCGGAGACCGGCCGGGCTGAATGCCTGGCACGGCGGCGAAAGGATGATGCCGGTCACCCACTGGAGCGCCGGGCACTCCGGGTCGAGGTCCGTCACGCTCGCCCGGATCATCTCGAACCCTGCGGCCTCGGCCGTGGCCACCGCCCCGCCGTCGAGGTCCACGCCGACCATGTCCACGTTGGCACCCAGAACGTCACGGATGCCGACCGACCAACCACCGGGACCGTGGAACAGGTTGATCACGCGCGGCGCGTCCTTCTCCGGGGGCCACAGCCACCGCACCGGCCACGGTCCCGCGTACCACCGGAGGAGCGCGAGCGTGTCGGCGTCGAGAGCGGCGAGACGCTCCGGGGTCATCGGCCCCGCCTCGTCGAGCCGACCGAGCGTGAGGGCCGCGCGCTCCCCCTTTGCCGCACGGGCGTACTCGCCTGCCCGCTCCTCGTCCTCCTCCTCGACGGCCCACGCGCACATGGCGACCCGCTCGACCGCCTCGAACGCCCACCCCTCGGCCGCCTCGTCGAGGGGGTGCTCCTCGGCGTACGCAACGAGGAGATCGGCCGCCGCCTGGCACTCGGCGAGCGCCGGGTGACCGGCCGCCGCGTCCAGGGGGGCGACGTCCTCGGCCTCCTCGGTGGGACCGGCCGCCGGCGGGACCGTGGCCGGGGTCTCGACGCCGGGCACGGCGCCGCCGTCGGTCTCCCACGCGTCGGCCGCGCCGGGGTCGCTGATCACGTCAGGGGCGCACCGCTTTGACGCGTACGCATCAAGTTCCCGGGAAAAACCCCCTACCCCAGCGGGGGCATGTCGCGTTGTTGTCGTGTCCTCGTCAAGTTCCTGGGGAAGCGCCGGTCCCTTTGCCGACGGCTCGTCGTCCTGCCCCGGGTTGGTGATGGTCCGGCCGTCCCGCGTCCTCGAAAGGACCTGGTCGTACCGGCCCTTGACGTCGTCGATCGTGTGCGCGTTCCGGAGCGTCAGCGTCTTCGCGTTCGCGCGGACCACCACGTACGAGGCCGTATAGATCTTGCGGACCTCGACGACGTCCCCCCGCTGGAAGTCGGCGCGCTCCCACGGGCGCGACCGGCCGTGCGCGGTCTCGGCGAGCTCGGCCTCCTGCTGCGCCTTCCGCGCGGCACGCTCCGCGCGCTCCGCCTCGGCCGTCGCCTCGATGGCCTTACGCGTCGCAGCGTCCCCCCGCGCACGGTCCCGCAGTGCGCCCCGCGCGGAGTGATGCCCCATCAAGATCGGCTGACCGCCAGCAAACCGGCCGTAGTGCACCCCCGCCGCAGCGTCGAGACCCTCGGCCCGTCGCCGCGCCTCCGCCGCCTTTTCCTCCGCCGCCTCGGCGCGTCCCCGTGCCCGTCGCACCGCCGCCGCCGCCGCGGCCTCCTCGGCCGCGCGCTCCTCGTTCCGCCGCGCGGCGTCGCTCTCCGCCTCGGCCATGCACCCGAAACCGGACGCGATGATCCGGCGCCCCCGGGACGCGTCGACCACGTACCAACGCTGATCATGTCCCGCACTGCTGATCTCGGCGAGCGCCACGAACGGGCGCCCGTTCTTCTCGGCGAGCGCGCACCGCGCGTTCTGTACCGCGCGCCGCGCGTTCCCCTCTCCGATCCGGCGAGCCTGGGGGGACGGGTAACCGGTCTGATTCCTCGCGCGCTCCTCGGCGCGCGCGAGCTCCTCCTCGGCCATGCGGAGCGACGCGAGCCGCTCCGCCTCCGCCTCCGCCTCACGCTTCGCGTGCTCCTCCCACGCGAACAGCTCGGCCACGCGCCGCGCGTGAGCCTCGCACCCGTCCGCAAGGATTCGGGCGCGGTTCGCGCAGTCCCGGGAACGCTGCGGGTCCGTGATGGGGGAACCGTCGTACCAGTCGCACCGCGCCGCATAGTCGACGTCGTGCGCGACGCGCGACCGGCGGTCGAGGAGTCGCAGCAACGCGCGCGCCTCCGTCCCCTCCGCCGGCGGGAGGAGCTCGACCGGCCGCGCTGCGTAGATGTTCCACGTGTGCAACATCAGGTCGCGCGTGATCTCGTACGCCTCGGCCGCCCGTCCGGAGTGCTCCGCCGCCGCCTCCGCCGCCTCGGCGCACTCCGCCGCACGCTGCGCCGCTTCACGCTCGGCCGGACGCTCGGCCGAACGCTGCGCCTCCGTGCGCTCCTCGGCCGCCGCCACGCGGGACCGACGCTCGGCCGCCTCCGTGGCAGTCTCCGCCGCCTCCGTCACAGCCTCCGCCACGACGTCCGACACGCCCCAGTGAGCACGCGCCAACGCCACCTGTCGCCGGTCCGCCGCCCCGAGACTGAACAGTGCGTCCGCCTCGGCGTCCGCCTCCGTTTCCGCAGCGTCCGCCCACTCCTCCGCCTGAACGGCCGCAGCCTCCGCAGCGTCCGCCGCCGCCTCGGCGTGCCGGACGGCGGCGGACATGTCGCGAGCGTGACCACAGATGATGTCGCACGCCGTTTCGGCGTCGAACCGACCGGCGGGGGTGGAGCGCTCAAAGGTCCCGTATTCGATCATCACCTCGGCGCGCGCATGATCGGCGGTCTCAAGGGCCGTACCGGCGCCGGTACGGGTCTCGCCGTCCGCGGTCTCCCACTCGTCCGCCGAGGCCGCACGCGCACGCTCGGCGTGGTCCGCCGCCTCCTCGGCCGCCTCGGCAGCGGGCAGGCTCTCGGCGTCGAAACGGGCCGTCAGGAACTCGCCGAACGCTGCGCGGTACTCCGCCGTCCCGGGAGTGTGCGACCACATCAGGGCGTCCGCCTCGGCCACCCGCACGTGTGCGCGCTCACTCTCCGCCGCCTCCGCAGCGTTCGCACGCTCCTGCGCAGCCTCGGCACGCTCCCACGCCTTACCGGCACGCTCGGCCGCAGCAACGACCCGCTTGTGACCCTTGGCCACACGGTCGTGGGCACGCGTCGCCTTGATGCGGAACGCCTCGGCCGCCTCCGCCTCCGCGCGCTCCTCGGCGTCCGCCACCGGGTCCGGGACAACCTCGACCGCCGGAACCTCGACCGGCGCCTCGGCGCGGGGCGCCCCGCTCGCGTCCGACTGGTAGAACGCGACGGTTGCGCGGTAACCGTGCGTGTTCTTCCCCCACTTGCCACCGACCCAGGTGTACCGACCCGTACGGGAGTCGGAAGGGGTGGCGATAACCAGCGTCCACGCGTCCCCGTCCCGCTCGACCATGGCGCCCCATCCACGGGCGGTGGCGGTAGCGGCGAGCGCTCCCAGGTTCCGGGGCGCACCGTTCGCGAGAGCCTCGGCAACGGGCATCGGGAGTGCGTTCGTGCTGGTCAAGGTGGGTTTCCTTCCGGTCGGTCCGCCGTGCTCGGCGCGGCGTGTTTCGTTGTGGTCCCCACCCTAGACGAGTCGTAGGTGAACTACAAGTTCAACTGTGAGTTGTGTTGCATGTCGAGCGACCGGCGCACCGACCCCGCCACGGGTGCACCGGCCCGACGGCGCACCCTGCCCCCGCGCCCCTCGAACACCTCCCGCCACTCCGACGGGTCACCCTGCGCCACGCGGCCGTTAAGGGGCCTGCGCGCCTCTCTCCCGGCCTTTCGGTACCCTGTCCGACCGGGAGTGCCGGACGGGGCGCCGAGGCCGCTACGGGGCGCACAGGGCTTTTCTCCTGGTGGCGGTAGCTGTGGACAACGTTGGGGAAAAGGGGTGCACTAGATGACGGTTTCGGTGTCTACGATCGGCAACTCCCCTGAAAACGGGGCCGAGTTGCCGATCCCGCCATGCCGTGCACTGCAAGCGGTAAGGGGTGAAACTTTGGTGCCGATCCTTACTCGAACAGCTACTTGGAAACCGTTGCCAGTAAGGAGGGGGCGGAAGTGATCGTTTCCGCTGGTCGGGCCCGAAACCGCCAATCCGTGCACCTCCCCCCCTCTGTTCGATTTCCGCACTGTGGAAAAACCGTGCACAGATTGGCGGTTTCGGTGATCACTTCAGGTGGGTATCAGGGCTTGAGTGTGGTCGAAAATGGCGTCTGACCTGCGGAAACGATCAAAATCGGTGGGGTGCACCGATTGGCGGGTTCCACCTAGTTCCCACACTCAACAGAGAGCCGACATCGTGACCCGCGAAGCGGGTCACTCTCGGCCGCGAAGCGGCCGGCGGTGATCGGCGAAGCCGATCACCGGTTGTAGCGGCTTCGCCGCTACAA
>NZ_JAPELX010000004.1 GCF_026343335.1 Streptomyces sp. NBC_00078
GGCGAAGCGATCCGGTAACATAATCTCTCGCACGCTGGCGAACTGTGCCGCGCATGGACGCCACGGTTCCGCTCGTCCAAGCCCGCTGAGCGTCCACGTGCCGTCAGGCCAGCAGGGAGAGAGCCATCGACAACCCACATGAGACGACGATTGCTGGACCTCGCGATCACCAGTGAAGGAGCTGGCATGCTCTGCCTCTCCGCTTCAGTCCGTTCCCAGGCCCACGGACCATCCCAGCAGGCATCAACCCGATATATTCCTGCCTCAGCATGCCCTAGAACGGGAACCCGAGGTCTCCTTCGCGGAGAGTCTGCAATGGACCGACGAATGATTCCGAGGCCGCAGTGAGTAGCTTGGACTCCCCTTACCGCGGACGGCGCCTGATGGTATTTCAGACCCGTCCCCTGATCCCCGGCTATCTGAACGACGGTTCGCAAGCAGTCCTACTGGATCTGCTAAAACACATGAGTGACATCGGCGTGCGCACAGTGGTGTACTGCGGACAGCACCGTAGCCACGCCGACGAGTTCGAACTCTGGCCCGGCGTGACAGTCCGACCCGTGCTCCCGTTCAACATGGATGGAGGTGATCCTTATCAGGCACCTATATACCATCTTGCACGCATCATCGATATCCTACGGCGCGGAGCCGACGAGAGTGATGCCGTCTACGTCCACGACTCCAATCTCCGCTTCGAATTCATCGCAAGCGGAAAACCATTGGTGCGAGGAGTTTTTGACCTGTTCTACCCGCATACCCTGGCGGGGGTCATACAGTCGGGCGATGCCCGACTCGTGGCAAATTCGGACTATGTAGGCAACTGTATCAAAGAGGCTCTCCGTAGATTCCGAACGCTTGGCGATAATGCCTTGCGGGTCGTGAACACCGGCTTTCAGGAGCCACGCTTTCGGCCAGGCAACGTCAACCAAATGCGTGACCGGCTGCGACTACCGGAGGACGCACTGCCGATTCTCTATCCGCATCGCCCGGATCCGACGAAGGGCATCTTCGAGAGCCTGGCTGTCGTGCAACTCCTCCGCAAACGATTGCACGCAGACCAGTTCCGCTCGGTCCGGCTGCTCGTCTCAGTCTGGGAGGACTTCGAACCTGGACAGGGGATAGAGGGTTTGGGAGAGCCGTATCCGACAGTGTTTCGGCAGGCCGCCGAACTCGGCATTGCCGATAAGTTGCACCTGCACTCGTGGGTTCCGAGACACGACATGAGTAACTACTACGCGCTGGGGGCAGCGACCCTGTCTATCGGGACCTTCCCTGAGGCATTCGGACATGTACATGTTGAATCTATGCTCTCGGGGACGCCAGCGATCACCTCCCGAGTCGCCGCATACAGGACCACCGTACCGGAGGAGCTCGCGCGCAAAGTGGATCCGACCGACGTGGAAGCCGCCGCCGACCAGCTGGTCGAGGTACTCGGGCGCCGTGAACGCACGGGCGCACCCCTCCAAGATCACCTTCGCGATAAGTTCGGCTTCGAACGGATGCTGGACGGTTACAGTCACGCATTTTTCGACCATGCAGAGGCAAGAGAGGGCCCATTCACAGGCGTGTCAGTCCCCGTGGCAGCGGGCACACGACTGCGCATACCCCCGTGGGCCGCAGCACTTGATTCCGGCTACTACAACGACTACAGCGGATACGCCATGGACAAGCGGCTCGAAGAATGCCTTCCCTTTATCCTGGCCAGCACAACCGTAGAGACATTGAAGGAACGCACCAGCGTCAGCGAGAGCGATATCCTCAGGTGGCTGCGCAACGGACATCTACTGAGCTTGAACTCATGACGTCGTTGGGGGTGAGTGACAGTCCGGTCTCGGCAGGCATCTGTCGATGAGGTGACCAGGACATCGCGGTCGCCGAAGCGGGCCGACAGGCGTTGCGGGAGCACGTGAAGGACGAAACACTCTTTCGTTTCCAGTTTGCCTTTCCCTGACGCTAAAGGCGGCTTCGCCGGGGACACGTCAGGGCGTTCCGTGTGGGTGGTCGTGGATCCAGGACAGGCCTCCGAGGTCGAGGCGGGTGCGGGTGCGGGTGACGGCGACGTAGGCGAGGCGGGCCTCCCCGTCGTCGATGGGACCGGGTACGGCCTGGCCCGCGTCGTCGTGCTGGTCGGAATCTTGGGGTGGGGTGAAGTCGTCCGCGATTTTCACGCGGGGCCATTCGCGGCCTTTGGCCTTGTGGGCGGTCGAGACGGTCACCTGGGCGTGCTGCTCGGGGGCGAGTTGAGCGACGGCGGTGAGGATGGCGTCGGTGCCGTGGGTGTCGACGAGGTCGACCAGGGGCTGCAGGTCGCGGCCGGCCGGGTCGTGGGCGGCGTAGTCCTGCAGTTCGCCCCAGGACGGGAACAGGAGCAGTTCGGGGTGGGTGGTGTGGCGGCCTTCTTTGAGGTCGCGGGCGGCGAGTGCCAGGGTGCGCAGGCTGTCTCCTCCTCCGGCCAGCGCCACCCGGCATCCGGCGGTCATCAGGCCCATGACGTGGGACATGGCGCCGACGTTGGTGCGGCACAGCACCGCGTCGGGCCGGGTGAGGGGGCCGAGTTCGGTGGGGACGGTCTCGGTGCCGGTCAGGCGGAGGGGAGCGTCGGCGATGGCCAACCACCGATTGGCTTCCTCGGCGAGGTGGGGGCCGAAGCGGAATGACTTCGACAGGGCGAGCTGGGTGCCGTCGAAGCCGGTCATGATGTCCTTGGCGCCGCGCCAGTGGTAGATGGCTTGGGCGGAGTCGCCGACCATGACGAGTTGGGCGTGGTCGCGCTGGCTGAGGAAGATGTGTTCGACGACGGGGTTGGTGTCCTGGGCCTCGTCCAGCAGCAGGAAGTCGGCGTCGATCCTGGGCTGGGTGAGGGCCCACATTTTCAGGTAGTGGTCGTGGTCGAAGCGGACCGCGCCGGCGTCGGGGTTGTGCAGGTCGCTCCAGGCTTTGCGGGCGAAGGGCACGATGTGGGCGGCGAGTTGGGTGTGGAGATCGTTGTTCTCCAGGCCGCGCAGGCGGGGTACGTGGTGGCGGGTGATGGCCTCGTCGGCGGTGTGGCAGAAGCTGGCCACGGTGCGCAGCAGGGTGTGGCAGAGGGCTCTTTGGGAGATGTCGTGCTCTGCGATGCGGATGGCCTTGGTGACGCCGAGGGCCTGGCCGGTCTGCCAGGCCGGGCGGCGGGGTGCGTTCAGGCGGCGGGTGTAGCCGTGGCCGATGGCCGCGTAGGCAAGGGCGTGCGCGGTCTTGCACTGGACGGTGTTCGGGAAGCGGGTTCGTGCGTCCTGGGCGATGGCCCGGTTGAAGGCGAGGTAGCGGCCGCGGCGGGTGGTGGTGCGGGCGAGGAGGGCGAGGGTGGTGGTCTTCCCGGTGCCGGCGCCTGCCTGCAGGGCGAGGTGGTCGCCGGCGTGGAAGGCGTCGGCTGCTGCCGTCTGTTCGTCGGTCGGTTTCATGGCGTGGGCCTCTCGGAAAGCCGGGTGAGCGCGTGTCCGACGGCGGACAGCAGGTAGGCGGGGGTGGTGTGGGCCAGCAGCTGGCGTACCGCGTGGTCGAGGCGGTCGATCTCCTGGTCGGCGTGCTCGGCCAGGACGCGGTGCAGGGCCAGTTCCACGTACCGCTCCGGAGTCTGCTGCGCACGGCGGGCATCGGCTGTGAGGACAGCGTGCGTGGCGGGCGGGAAGGCGACATTGAGCAGCACCTTGTGGTCTGCGTCCGGGTAGTGCGTGGTGATCACGTCGATCGGCAGCCGTGCGCCGAGCCGGTGGCGCAGCCGGCGGGCGGCCCGGTGGGGGGTCTTGGCGGATACGAGGGTCATCAGACGGGTGGCGTCGTGGTTGGCGGCGAGCGGCAGCACGCGGGCGGCGCGGAGCAGGGCCGCCGGGGACAGGGGGCGGGTGAGCACGATTTCCAGGGCGTGATGCGGCATCGTCATCCCCTGCCGTGCCGGCGGGCCCGGGGGTGGGGCAGGCGGGTGTGGATGTGCGCCGCGTGCAGGAGGGGGTCGAAGGGCTGCCATCCGGCCAGGGCGAGGTCTGCGACGCCTGGGGCGGCGGCGTGTGTGGGACAGTGCTGGGCGCGCCAGCGCAGTTGCTCGCTGTAGGGGAAGTGGCCCAGGTCGTAGACGGCCATCAGGGTGTCGGGCAGGGCGAGTTGGCCTCGCTGGGGGCCGGTGGGCAGCAGTCTCCAGGTCCCGGCCGGGCCGGTGGGGGCAAGGACCGGATTGGCGCAGCGGTGACGGTGGCGGGTCTGGGCCACGCAGCGCAGGCTCTCGACGGGGCGCTCGGCAACGTAGCGGCACAGCAGCAACTGCACGACGGGACGGTCAGGTCCGTCGGTGTCGGCGCCGGGTGCGCTGCCGCCGGGGGGTGGGGCAGGGGTGAAGGCGCCGGTGTCGGTCAGACGGCGGGTACGGACGGCGAGTTGGCGGCGGGCCGCCTCGAGGCAGGGGCTCATCCGGCAGGTGGGGGTGCGGCGCGGGCAGAGCACGGCGTGCGGGATGCGGCACCAGGCGCCGCCGTCGCCGTGCGGGTGGGCGATACCGCCGCTCAGGTGCCAGCGACACGATTCGGGGACCTGAGCGGCGGTCAGTTCGGCGGGGTGCAGGGCGATGGGCCGCTGGTCGGTACGCGGGTAGAGGTCGATGCGGTTGCCGCAGTGGCGGCAGCGGCCGTGCTGGCCAGCGCGCAGCGGGCGGCTGGTGCTGGTGGCGGTCACCCGCAAGGAGCGGGGGTGTCGGGTGACGCGGGGGCTGCCGTCCCAGTGGCGGCCGGCAGGGGCGGGAGTGAGGCACATGGCAGGGACCGTGCCAGGCGACACGCAGGCGCGAGCAGCGTGTCGGAGGGATTTGCCACGGCCAGCCCAACGATCCCGCACGCATGAGCGCTATTGCGGATGGTTGTTCTATGCCTGATGCCTGATCGGGTGATTCATGACGTGGTGCACGACGGGACGGAGTGAGGGCTCAGGAACGGGCCGCGCCGGGCGGAATGTGGTCCTCGCACAGGGCGCCCAGGAAGTGCTCGATGGGCACATCGAAGGTGTGGGCGAGGGCGTGCCAGGTGGTAACACTGCCGGTGGTGCGGCCGTGTTCGAGGTCGATGAGGGTGCGCCGGGCCAGACCGCTGTGGTCGGCGAGTTCGTCGAAGGTCCAGCCGCGCTCGGCCCGCAGGCGCGCGAGCACAACGCGCAGCGCAGTGAGGTCGGGGTCGGGCGGCAAGATCGTCACCCCACCATCCGACGGTGCAGACCCCTGCCCCGTCAGTGCGGGTTTCTGCACTTTCGCCGGGGCGGAGCGGGTGAAGCGAGCTTCGCAGTGCGGGAAACTGCACTACGGTGCGTCCGTCTCGGGGGCCTGTCACGGTGAGCCCCCGCCACGGCGCGAACGGACAGGAGGACGACCAGCCCATGAGGCTCGGTGGCGCGCATGCCGCAGTGCGGCGCATCTGGACAGTGGAGCTGCGTCCGCGGGCGGGCGGCCCCACGCTCGTCTGCCCCTCCTGCACCGCCCACACCTCTCCCCTTACGGCCTCCTCCGCGCGGTCCGCCGCCCTGGCACATCTGGCCTGCCATGCCCGCGCCGACGCACTGCCGGCGTATCTGCGCAGCTGCCAGTGCCGGGTACAGGGCTGTTTGTGGCATCCGCGTCGCCGGGGATGCGGCGGGCCGGTGCTACTGGCCCTCACCCGCGACCGCAGCGGCCGCACCTGGCGACTGGCCGACACCTGTGCGGCCTGCGCGGCGGCGACCAGCCATACCGCCGTGGTGCCGGACACGCTGGTCAACTCTCCCCGGCCGCTTCCCTCTGCCTGCACGCCGCCGCAGCCGCTGGTCGGGCTCCGGGCGGAGTCCGACCAGCGGCTGCGGGTGCGGGAGATGCTCACCTACCTCGGCGCCGCGCTGCCCCGGTTCACCTCCCCCGCCGCCCGACTGCTGGGCCTGCAATGTGCCCTGCGCACCAACAGCCGCGGGCATGTCCGGCTGCCGACGGGTCTGCTGCGCGGCATGCGCCTGGGCGGGCACCGGGAGCTGTGGCAGGAGCTGGCCCACGCCGGCTGGCTGGAGCCGCCAGCCGTCAGGCCGGTGCCCGTGCAGGTGCGGCTGCTCGATGCCGCGGTCCTGGACCAGGCGCCCGGTCGCCGTGCCCGCTGCCGCGCCGCCCACTGGGCGCTGCGCCCCGCCCCCTTGGCCTTGCCGGCCGCGCCGCCCGCCCTGCGGCTGACCGCTCTGGTGCTGGCCGCACACACGTCCGTCGATGCCGAACACAGCGCCGATATGGACGTCCTCGCCCGCCTGTGCGGGCACAACCCGCAGCAGACCGGAGAGCTTCTCGACCGGCTGGTGACCACCCGCACACTGGGAGCCTGGCACCACAACCGGGAGACCGACGAGGTGCTTTGGCACCTGCCCCAACCTCGTGCACGAGCCCGCCCTGCGGTACGGCCCCGCCGCCACCAGGCACCGCGGTGTTGAGGCCGGCTCCGGGCAGAGGACAGGAAGATCGCGCCGCCCCTCGTCAGGGGCAGCACCTATGGTGGCCGTGGTGCGGACCGCAAAGGGACCGCTCGCGTGGAGGGCAAAGGGCGTTGGCCAGCGTGCAGATCACGGACAAGAACCGGTTGTCGACGGTGAAGCCGGACTTGGCCGCAACGCTGGACGCCGAGAAGTCGGGAATCACGGCGGATGAACTCACGGTAGGAGCCAGCCGGAAGGTCTGGTGGCGCTGCCCGGACTTCCCTGACGATCACGACGGGTGGGAAGCCGTCGTGGGCAACCGTACGGGAGGATTCCGCAAGCGCTATGGCACTGGCTGCCCGGACTGCCGCCTGGTCAAAACGTCCGCGCAGGAGTTGCGCCTGAAGGCGGAACTCAGCACTGTCCTTCCCATCGACCCCAGCCGTGGCGCCATACGTACCACCCGCGTCGAGCATGTCGACATGGTCGTCGAGGCCGACAGCCTGCGTCTCGTCCTGGAGTTCGACGGCTCCTACTTCCACGGGACCGCCAACTCACGGCGCAAGGACAGCATGAAGTCCCAGCGGCTGCGCTCCGCCGGCTGGACCGTGGTGCGTATCCGTGAGGACCCTCTCAGCCTCCTCGACAGCGCCTATGACGTCGTGGTCGGCTTCGTCGCCGAGCCCGAGGAGGCCGCAGCCGACGTCCCACCTGGCGCAGCTCGGCCTGGTCGATGCTGCTGCAGCCGAGCGCTACCGGGCCCTTGGCGCTCCGCAAGGTGCCGCGACGGCGCGTGAATGGATCCGCGAACGGATCGGCGAGCAGGCGCTGAAGATCGAGTACACGGCGCACAACGATGCCTGGGACTCCATGTTCGAGGCCCTGGTGGCCTATGCCGCCGATGCCGGCCACTGCTACCCCACCGATGATGTGGCTGTCGACGGCCGGAGTCTGGGCAGATGGAGCCGCAAGCAGAGGGGCTTGCAGCGCCAGGGACGCCTGCGGCCGGATCGGGCCGAGCGGCTGGCCACCCTCCCCACCTGGTCCAGCGGCACCGCGCACGAAGCCGGCTTCTGGTCCCGATACCGTGCCTATCTCCAGCGTGCCGAGGCCACGGATCCGGACGAGCGCGAGAACGCGATGCCGGGCCGCGAGGCCACCGTGTGGGCGAACAACCTCCGCAGTCGGCGAGAAGATCTGGTCGCGCACGGCCGCGACCTGCCGGACGACCAGCTCAAGGCCCTGGAGGGGATACCCGGTTGGTCCTGGACTCCCTTCGGTGACAGCCACACGACGAAGGTTCAGGTGATGCAGCAATTCGTCACCACCACCGGCCGGCCTGTCGCCTCCATCAAGCAACGCGAAGAGTGGAACGGCCACCCCATCGGAGTCTGGCTGAATTCCTGGCGCACCAACCGTGGCAGGCTCCCGGATGCGCATAAGGTCGATCTGGAGGCGCTGGCGGGATGGACATGGGACCAGCGCGGCGATCAGTGGGAGGCGATGTTCCAGCAGCTCACGGACTTCGGCACAGACCACGGCCACCTACGGCCAAGCCTGACCCTCGGCAGCGAGCAGGAGAAGACGCTCGCCCGGTGGAAACGCAACCAGAAAAACCGCCTTCAGGGTCGCGACGATGCCAGGGCCGACGAACTGCGCACGCTACTCGCCCGCTACGGGGAGGAACTCCCCTGAACCGGTAGCGGGGCGTACCGGCCGTCTATCACGCCCAGTTGCTTGAGCACTCAGGCGCAGATGTGTGCCGAGGCTCGGTAATTGTCACCGACGGCACCGGATAGCCTGCGAAGAAACCAGGTTGAAGCAGTCGGACTGTCACCAGAGAGGCGCTGGAGTTGTCTCACATAGCCGATCACTGGTCTTCCAGTCGCCGGCGCGCAGTGTGACTCGCGACGACCTCATCGCCATGCTCCGCGAACAGACTCCGGCATGCGGGCCTGCACGCGACGCTTTGATCGCCGGGGCTGGCTTCGTCGTCTGGGACGGCCTGGTCCCGGCCAACCGGCACGCGGGCGTCTTCCGGGGTCGAATGCACCACTCCTTGAAACGTGGCCACACGATCGACGGCCTGGCCGACAGTGTCGACATCCTTCGGCGAGCCGGGGAAGAGCCGCTTCGTATCGGATCCATCGACGCGGTGGACAGATCATCCTGGCTCACGATCTTCCTGAACTCCACGGCGACAGTAGTGGTGGCCTGCTGCGGCGGACGCCGACCCACCACCATGGAGCCGGCCGACACCCCCGACTCCGGCGCCCAACCTCGAAGGTGACAACAAGCCTGCCTATGTGACAACCATCGCGCTTTGACTCAAGATGCCGGAGCGCGCGGAAGGAGCACCGCCCCGGTCAGTAGTCGACGTCGAGGTAGTCGATGTCGGTGAAGTCCACCAGCAGGCCGTGTGCGCGCCGTCCGCGGTCCTTGAAGTAGATCTCCTGAAGTCCTTCGGCCACGATGTCCTGGAGCTGTTGCTCGGCGGCTCCGGCGGCGTGGGCGTCGAAGAGCCGTGCGGCGTAGGCAGGCGGCAGGCCTTGAGTGATGGGCCGCAGCCGCGGGTCGTCGGTGGTGCCTGGGGCTGCGGTGAACCCGAAGCGTGCCCGGGTGTCGATGACGATGCCGCCGGTCGTGGCGGCCTGCTTTTTTGCCCTCTCGCGCACCCGGGGCTGCCACCGTTTGCGGACCTCGTCGGCGAGCCGTTCCGCGAGGTCGCGGCGGGGCTGCTTGAACTGTCCGGTGAGGTAGCGCTCGACGGTGCGCTGGGTGACGCCGAGCAGGGCGGCTGCGGCCTGGGTGCCCTTGGTCTGCTTGACCAGGTACTGCATCTGCTTCTGGGCCGACTTCGGCAGGGGGCGGGTGAAGTGCGCGGCGTCGGCCTTGTCGAGGCTGTCGGCGAGGATGCCCATCGGTGCCTACTCCCCTTCGTCCTGGCCGGAGACGATGCCGGTCTTGATGTGCCGGGCGATGTTCACATCCGGGCCGTATTCCTCGAGCAGGCCCTCTGCCCACAGCACGCTCTGGGTGCCCTCGTGCTTGACCATCCCGGGTGAGACGCCGAGCCGGAAGCCGCCGGGCAGCGGCTTGCCGTCCTGGTAGGGCAGGAAGTCGAGGGGGCTGGGGCCGTCGGAAGCGTACACGGCGCAGTCGGAGAGGATCGCGACCGGGTACAGGCCGGCGTGGGTGGCGAGCTTGAGCATCTTGCGGTGCATGTTGGTGCGGGCGCTGGCGATGACGGCGGCGCGGATGTCGGGGCGCCAGGTCGGGCGGGCGAGGGCGGGCCACGCCTCGCCCGGCCGCCAGCCGCCGCTGCGGGCCCGCTCGCGCAGTTTGCCGATGCCGCCCTTGACGGTGGCCTTGACGGCGCTGAGTACCGCGGCAAGGACGGGATCGGTCTGCTGGTAGCCGGCCATCGCGGCCAGGAACTGCTCTTCGGGCATGCCCGGGGTGACGCCGAGGCCGGCCATCGTGGCGACGTAGGCGTCCCGTAGCCGGGTGTACCAGGCGTCCAGGTAGGGGCCGTGTTCGTAGCGCAGGTAGGCCTCGAGGGGGGCGACGGGGTAGCCGAGCTCGACGGCGTAGGCGACGGTCGGGGTGGCGTACCAGGCCGGGCCCTGGGGCGGCTCGCCGTGGGGGGTGAACGGGCTGGGCAGTCGCTCGTCGAGGCGGATGTGGGAGAGGTCGACCAGCCAGGAGCCGGGCAGTTTCGCGTCAAAGGCCGGGCGGTGGACGTGGACGGGGGCGGACAGGCCGACGGTCAGCCGGTTGGCGGCCGCGGCGAAGGCCATGTTGACGTCGATGCCGACGACGTAGGGCTTCATGCATTCCTCGTCTGTCAGCGGCCTCGCCCACTGGTAGGCCTCTTCGTCCAGCATCTGGTCGGGGGTGCGCTGGTGGAAGCGGGGATACAGGGCGGCGACGGCCGGATGTCCGTCGGGGGCCTCGGGCGGGGCGCACTCCACCGCTTCCGTCAGCGAGCCGGGCATCGGGCCGGACACCCAGCTGCCGGTGGCGGAGTCCTTCACCGCGCGGGTGGGCGGGCGCAGCGCGGTCATCAGTTCCAGTCCGGTGACTGCGGTGGAGCCGCACGGGGTGAGCACGCGGGTGGCGTAGGTGCCGAGCAGGCGGGCGAGTTCAGCCGGCTCCAGCTGGTCGGCTGTCCCCCAGGAACGGGCGTCGAGGGCGCCCCAGGGCAGGACGGCGAGCTGCACGCACTGGCGGCGCCCGTCCTGGGCCGGCCGGTAGATACGCGGCCAGAGGCCGAACCCACGGCGCGTCAGCTTCCACTTCGCGCGGGCGAGTTGACGCACCACGGGATGATCGTCGGGCAGGCGCAGGCCCCGGCGGTCCTCCAGCTCCGCGGGCAGGCCGAAGCGGGCAGTTGCCTGAGCGGTGAGGACGATCAGCGGGTCCGAGTCCTTGCCGTGCCGGTGCAGCCTCTCCGCGCCCAGCCCGGACTGACGCACCACCCAGTCAGCCAGCTGCGGGATCGTGGCCGCGGGGCACTCCAGCAGCACCCCGCCCAGGCAGTAGGCGGTGCCGTCCCCGTCCAGCACCGCCAGCGGCCCGTTGGGAAACCGTGCGTCGGCAGCACGCGTTGGTCCGCTCGATCGAGCAGGACGTGCCGTCGGCGCCGGTGTGTTCTGGGTCGAGGGCGCAGAAGGCGGTTTCGGTCGGGCTGCGGGCCGGCTGGAGGGCGAGGGGGCGGGATGGCGCTGAGCAAGCCCCTCGAGCAAATGGCGGTATGCCTCGCGGCGCTCCCCCGTCGGCTCGGACCGGCCGGCCTCCCACGCCTCAATGCTCGGCACCCGCGTACCGAGCGCCTGGGCGATGGCGGCCCGGGTCAGCCCGGCCGCCTCACGCAGTCTTACCCGCTCGGCCGGCAAAGGCAGCACGGTACCGTCGTCGACGGCGGCAAGCAGCGAGTCGACAGCGGCGAACAGTTCCTGCGGCTGGTCCGTCATCTGGGCTTTCCCCTTCTTACCTGACGCCCTGGCGGATCTCTTCGAGGCGGGTCATCAGCCGCTGATAACGCTGCGAAGCAGCCTGCTGCGAGTTCAGCCCCTGATGCTGCGCGATCTGACGCCAGTCCATGTCACGGCGCCTGGCTTCGATGACCACCTGGGACTCCAACCGGTCCAGCTGATGCCGCATGTCTTCGAACAAGCTAAGCGCCGCACCGAGATCATCCGGGGTCACGTCCGCCGCACGGCCGCCGGTTTGCTGGTAGTTGGCGGCAGTCATCAGCAGCCGCCCCAGCAGGACGGCATCGCGTTCCAGGCTGCGCGCCGGACCCCACTGAGCGGTTGGGCCCTCCGCGAGGGCAGACAACCGCCGCCGGGCTTCATCGCGAGCATCATGTGCCATGTGCCCAGCTTACCTCATTACTCAATGAAACAACGTATTGTTGTTTCATTGAGTATGGGTGGTGTTCAGGGGCATACACCGAGCTGCGGGACGCAGTGAAGCGTCCTCATGCCCCCGATCGTGTCGGTCACTTGGTGGTCGCAGTGCTGCAGCAGATGCCTGAGGTCCTCGGGGAGTTCGGCGTGGTGGACCAGGATGAGTGCCACCCGGGTGGTGCGGTGCAGATGGACCAGGTCGGTCCACATGCCCATGTGCATGAGATGGGTGCGCAGCAACGTCACCGTGCGGGCGGCCCGGGTCCGGGCCACGGCGTAGGCAGCCTTGTGCTCACGCTTCCCATGAACCAGTGAGGCCCCCTCGGGAGGCGGTGGCCCCTCCCCCAAGGCCTGGCTCAGCTCGTCCCACACCTGTCGCTCACGGTGGGGCTCAGCGGGATGGACCACCAGGTGACCTGCCGCCGGGTTGTAAATCTGCAGGGCAGCACGCGTGAATCCGACGTCATCACGGCTGTCGACGACCACCCTGACGGGCGGACGCCGCGGAGTACACAGCAGATCCCATGACGGTGGCTCGTGCAGGCCGGGCCCGCACACCAGAAGGTCGACGCTCGTCTCTCCCAGAGCGTTGATGGGATTCACGGCATCTGCCAGCGCCGCTGTGATACAGCTGCCCGGAATGAGCATGTGCGCTGTTCACCGGCATGTGGCACGAGGTCGCTCATGGCGCCCCCGGAGTAAGTCGTGTGACGTGATGCCGCGCTCGATCGGACTTCCATCAGCACCTCGGCTGCTTGCGGGGCACGGGCCCGTCCATCCTCAGGGCGCGGAAGAGGTCTTCGCGCAGGGTGCGTACGAGCGGAAACCGAGCCATGCCCAGATCACTTGCTCGCGTGCGGTGCTGCGGAGCGCGGCGAGTGTCCTGCTGGCGTCGGCGTCTCCATGAAGGCACGTCATACCGCCGGCCTTGATGGCGTCATCGATCGCGGTCTTGGCCGTGCTCGGTGCGGGGGTCGGCACCAGGGCGGGCTTGGTCGGGCCAGCTGCCAGGAGTACTGGCCTCTTTCCAATCGGCCGGGTACAGAAGTCATGTCAGGGATCCCTGGTGATCGGAGCAGGCTGCCGGCGGCAGGGCCGGGGGCCGCGGGGCGGGCGTCATTGGGTGGCGAGGGCGGCCTGGGCGCCGGTGGGCACCGTGATGGCGGATTCCGGCGGGTGTTCGGTCATCGGGGAGGCAGTCAGGCCCAGGGCGAACAGCAGGTCGGGGTGGGGGGCTGGCGGGCCGACGGGGGCCAGCAGGCGCCGGTTGATCAGGCGCGGGATCTGAGCGGCCGAGGCGTTAACGGGCAGGCCGAGCGCGGTGTGGTGGAGCAGGCGTGCTGCGGCGGTGGCCTCGGTGGGGCTGAGTGCTGCGGCGCAGTGCCCGGCGTGGTGCAGGTTGTCGAGCTGGCGGGAGGTCAGCAGTCCGGGTGTGGCGGCCAGATGGATGGTCGTTTCGGTAGAGATCAAGCGCTGCGGGCTGTTGGGCTGGTCGAGATGGGCCTTGAGAGCTGCGGTGGCTCGTGTCAGGCGTGTGGGTTTCCATTCCAGGGCGGAGGCGAGGTCGTCGGGGTGGACGGGGCCGGTTTCGATGAGGGCGGCGTGCAGAACGGCGGCCTGGGGGGTGAGTTGTGGGTTGTGGCGAGGGCCCGCGCGGGCGGTGCCGGGCTGGCAGAGCAGGGATTCGGGTGAGGTGTTCAGGATGTGGGCCAGGGCGATCATCGCCGCGCTGCTGAGGCTCTGCGGGGTGAGACGGGCTTCCCAGTCGGCGGTGGGGATGCCGGTCAGCGCGGTCAGTTCGTCGTCGGTGAGCCGGCATTGGGATGCCCGCGCCCGTAGGTAGGGCAGGTCGAAGGCTGCCGAATCCAGAAGGTCGGGTGGGTGCGGGAGCGGGTGGGTCACGGGTGTGCTCCGGGTGCTGGGGGCATGGTGGGCGCAATGGCCGGGGCGGGGGTGTTGAGGTGCCAGCAGCGGGCAACGGTGTGCCAGTCCTCTGTGGTGTGGGGGTGGAGGACGGTGGGGATGTGGAGGCTGACGTCGCGGATGAGGTGGTCGAAGCGTTCGGAGGTGCCGAAGCAGTTGGCGAACAGTCCGAGGTGGTCGGCGGTGCGTGGGGTGCGGCGGCGGAATTCCAGGGCCGCGGCCAGGAGCGGGCGGGCGCGGGGCGGGATGGCGTACAGGTGCCGTGGGCCGGGTGGCACGCCGACGTTGATCCGGGAGTCGCGGTCGATGGCCAGGAGAGTGGCGTGCTCGCCGACGCTGGCGAGTTGGGTCATGGACAGCAGTGACTGGCTGGTGCCGGTGAACAGCAGGGCGGCGACGGCCGCGCCGCGCAGCGGGTTGGGCAGCTGGGTGGTGAGGATGTGCGCCACACGCGGGGTGATCGGCACGGTGGTGATGCCGGGG
Organism: Streptomyces sp. NBC_00078; assembly: GCF_026343335.1. Lineage (NCBI taxonomy): Bacteria > Bacillati > Actinomycetota > Actinomycetes > Kitasatosporales > Streptomycetaceae > Streptomyces > Streptomyces sp. NBC_00078. The sequence goes on from NZ_JAPELX010000004.1 coordinate 14,259, forward strand.
CCGCCGTGCTTGGCGAGGTCGTCGGGCACGTTGAGCAGGAGGGCTTGGCTGAGGAATGCGGCCTGGGCTCCGCGGACGCGGGCCAGGGTGTGCTGGGGACTGGGGCTGAGGACGGTCAGCCGGGCCAGGAACAGGCGCAGGCCTTCCATGTTCCGCCAGGGGGTGGCCCCGTCCGGACCGGCGTCCTCGGCCTGAGGCGTGTCGGGGGGTGGCGGTGGTGGGGGGTGGCGGGCCAGCCAGGTACGGGCGGCGGCATAGCCGGCTCGGTATTGACCGTCGGTGTGGGCGAAGTCGAGGTCGTTCTGGCGGCGCCAGCAGTCGGCGCGGAAGGCGGCGACGCCGCTGCGGGGCAGGCTGGGCAGCGGATAGGCGTGGTCGGACGGGGGCGGGCCGTGGCGTCGGCCGGTGGCAGCCGGGCCGATGGCGTTCAGGATGGTGTCGGTGCCGCGCACGGCGGTGAGGTCGGTCAGGTTGGCGGCGGTGAGGCGTTCGTTGAGGCGCTGTTCGTCGGCCGGGGTGGGTGTGTGGGCGATGAGGATCAGGTGGATACCGGTCTCGGTGCGCCAAGTGGCCAGGCGTTTGAGGCGCTCGGGGGTGAGGCGGTGGGCGCGCAGCACGATGGCTTCCGCAAGGCCCATGTTCAGCGTCCAGCAGGTCACCGCGCGCCAGGCCGGATCGGTGGACATCCGCTCGGCATCGGGGCGGGAGAAGCTGTCGCGGCCCATGGCACGCAGCAGGTCCAGGGCGAGGTAAGCGAGGCTGCTGGTGTGGGGGGTGGGGTCGGTGGTGATGCGGCCGCGGTGGGGGTGGGCACGCTGGTAGGCGGCGGCGTGGATGGTGCGGTCGTCGTGGGTGTCCAGCAGTAGCGTGACGGGCGGCGGCGCCGGCCCTGTGACGAGGTGGGCGGGTGAAGTCACGGTCATGGCTGGCGTGAGGTGTCGATGCGGCGGATGACCTGCCGCAGCAGGCCGGAGTCGGGGTGGGTGGCGCCGGCGGCGGCCAGGGCGCGCTGGACGTGGTGGGTCAGCAGGGCCCAGCGGCGCAAGCTGCCGTGGGCGAAGCGGCCGTCCAGCATCCGCAGATGATCCGGTGCAACGGTGTGCCACAGCGGGTGCAGGGCGGGAATGATGCGGGCGAGCTGGTCGCCGGCGATCGTCACAAGGGTCAGCCAGGCCGCGGTGCGGGTGTGCAGCATCTGCTGGGCGCGCAGGGCCCGTTCACCGCCCTGTCCGGCGATCAGGACCACGCAGAGTCCGGCGGGAAGGTCGTCGTGCAGGAAGCGGAGGTATTCGAAGCAGGTGTCGGGCATCCGGTCAGCTTCGTCGACGACCACGATGTGCGGCCCGGCGTCGAGCGCGCGACGGATGAGGGAATCGGAGGCCGCCGGGTCGCCGGGTGGTTCGCCTTTCAGCCCGAGGGCGTAGTGCAAGTGAGTGCGCAGGTCAGCCGGTCCTGGCCTGGCGCCCAGGCGCAGCAGGAGGTGCGCCTCGGGAAAGCGGGTAAGGGCGGTGGTGTGAACGGCGAAGGTCTTGCCTACGCCGGCGTCGCCCAGCACGCACAGGAAACGCTGCTGACGGTGGGCATCGGCGAGTGCGCGTTGGACTGCCGTGAGGCCGGGAGTCGCGACGGTGCCTGCCCCGGCCAGACTGAGGAAGTGCAGTTCGCGGGGCGCGGGCTCGTCGGCGAGGGGAAACGGCTGCGTGGCCGCACACCCTTGCGCAGCAGTCTCGGTCAGCATCGGGCCAGGGCCCAGTCGACGATGCGGTCGTCGACCTGCTCGGCGCCGAAGTGCTCCATGCCTTTCAGGACGTGCTTGGTCACCTTGACCCACTCGCGGAAGGAGCCCAGGGTGTACTGGGTGTCGATCCGCTTCAGCAGTGCCTCGTCGACGTCCCGCCACACGGGGTGGGAGTCGGGTACGGCTTTGAGGACCTCGTCCTCGGTCATGGCGAGGATCTCCAGGCGGATGTAGATCCTGGAGGCGAGCGCCGGGTCGCTCTGCAGGGTCTCGTAGGCCTCCCGGCCACCGACGAACATGATGGCGGGCTTGGGGTCGCAGTTGTCCCACAGCTTGCGCAGGAACTCGAAGTTCTCCCGCCGGTACTGCTGGGCCTCGTCGCACACGATCACGTACGGGCGCCGCGGCAGAGTCTCACGCAGCAGTTTGTCGAACGCGGTGGGGGTACCGGGCATCTTGCAGCTGAGGTTCATCTGGTGGAACAGCTCCTCGCGCAGGTCCTTCGGGCCGGGGCGGGAGCGTGCGAAGTCCAAGGGGAGGATCAGGTCCGGGTTCATTTCCTGGATCGTGGCGCGGGTGCTGAAGCTCTTGCCGAGCCCTGCGTCGCCGTAGATCACGGACATGGCCTTCGACTCGACGGTGTCGATGACGGTGTCCTTGATCTGTAACAGGGTGTCGGTGGCGACCAGGGTGGAGTCCTCGAGGCCGAGGAAGAACTGCGGACGCAGGTCAGGCCGGCGGCGCGGTGCCGTGGCGGGCTGACCCGCGTCCGGCGCAGCGCGGCGTTTGGGCATGTGCTTGCGTTTCGGAGCAGTGGTCATGAGGCGTCGTCCTCCGTTGAAGGAACAGGGGTCTGGCCGGGGCGCCGCCAGGTGGGCGGGAGCGGGGTCAGGGGCTGGTAGGGCTGTACGCTCCGTCGCGGCGGTGTGGATGGGGTGGTGCCCTCCAGTTCGGCGCGTGCCTCCTGTTCCGTCATGCGGAGGGCACGGACGGGGAGTTCGGGCTGAGTGGAGGGCAGGTGGCGTTCCCGCCTGCGATCGGCGGAGCGTTTCAAGGCCTGGCGCAGCACCTCGCTGTGCTCGTCACGGTCGCTGAGGACTGCCTTGCGCATCTCCTCGCTGGCCTCGTTGCTGAGGAAGGCCCGGCCGAGATAGCGGTTGCCACGGAAGGTATAGAGGTCGATCTCGTGGTCGTGGTGGGGCATCCACCGCACGCGCAGTTCCAGACCGATGCGTCCCACCCCCTTCTCCGGCATGTAGTAGCGGTTACGGAACTCCACTCCGTGACTGGTGACCTTGTGGATCTTGTTGTCGCTCTCCAGCATGAACGCGCGCAGTTCTTCCGGGCTGGGCTCGGGCCGGATCTCGGTGGGATCGCTCAGCCACGCTTCAAGCGGTGTCATCCCGGTCCGTTCAAGGACGTGCTGGGTGTTGTGCTCCTCAACCCACTGGCGCAGCTTGTCGACGAACGCCTCGAAGGTCAGGGGCGGGTCCTGGTCGCCGACGCGGCGACGGTGGTCAAGCAGGGGCGCCTTGGTGTAGCGGGGCAGGTCAGCGAAGAACCGGGTCACACCGGTGCCGTTCAGCCGCTCGATCCCGCCCTTGTGGCGGGCGCTGCGCACCTTGTGCATCGGCACACCGAGCAGACCGAAGGTCCGCCGGACGGTCTTGGACATGAAGTCGGAGCCACCGTCGACCCTCACCAGGTGCGGCAGCCCGCCGGCGGGCCCGTACGGGGGTTCACGCAGCACAGAGGCCCGCACGGCCGCCAGGACCGATCCGCGGTGCGCAGAGCCGGCGGTGACCGCCCAGCCCATCACGTTGCTGGTGCCACGGTCCTCGAACCACGTCACCCACACGTTCGACAGCTTCTTGTCGGGCATCATCACGACGGTCGGGGCCTGCTTATGATCCCCTTCCCACACCTGGTTGCGGGCGACCGCCGGGCGCTGGAAGGCGGGATCGAAACCGCGGGCAGCTGGGATGCCTTCCCGCAGCCCGGCCATGAAACCGGGGTCAAGGTCACGGGCGATGGCGTCGTGCAGCGTGGTCAGGCCGATCGGCCTCTCCCCCGCCCTCTTGGCCTCACGCACCAGATGCTCGTGGGCACGCTTGACGTTGCCCCGGTAGTCGGCGAGGACATCGATGATCTCTTCGGTGATCCGGAAACGCCTGCGTTCGGGCTTCTCCGGTGAGCCGGACCCTTCCGCCTCGGCCAGCCAGCGCCACGCCTGCCGCAGACTCACGTCCACCGACTCGGCAATGAGCCTCATGTGCGCGGTGGTCAGCTCCCCCGACTCCCGCAGCCTGAGCATCTGACGGACGGCAGCAGGCCTCAGCTCGTCGCGGGGCCGTTCCAGACCCGTCTCCGACTCATCGTCCACGGTGATCACCGTCGGCAGAACCTGTAAGACCAGCAAGCGAATAGCGGCGCAGCGCTCAAGTACAGCCTCCCCCGGCAGAGGTAACAGAGGCGGCACGGTCGGGTGCCGCACAGCGTGGATTGAGGCTAAATGCGGCGTGACCGAATCGGAGGAGGCTGTCACTGGAACGAGTGGGCTCTGGGCCGTTTCGCCTTCACTCAGCGAGAACATGCGCTACTTGATGCCTGCGATATGGCCAGGCCGGTGCAGGCCCGGCCCCCCAAGGGCGCCCTTCCGGAGTTCTTCCCCGTAGCCTGTACTGCTCTGTATGGAGTGCCGCTCTGCACGTACGTGCACCGAACTCGCCAACAGGGAAGCGGGAACGCCCATGGCTGTCCGTAGCCCGTGGCCCTGCCTACAGCCGTCGATGCCATATGGGACACCTACGCCCCCTGGTCCTCCACCGGTCCAGGTCATCGTCGACCCCGTGGACGACCCCGCGCTCATGCGTGCGGCTCTGCTGGCCCATGCTCCAGAAGAGGGGCGGATAACCGTTCACCTTGCGCCCTCACGGTATCCCTCACGCATGCTCTTTCAAGAGATGCTTACCCAACTGGGCAAGAATCCGTATGGGAGATCCAATACCGAGGCCGCTGACACGCTGAGGGGACAGGTTTTTATTTGGATCACCGCATTGGGGATCAGGCATGTCATCTTCTGTCGCGCCCACAACAGTCGGTGGGACCGAGTCTGGGAAGTCCTGCTCGCGCTGCGCCAATCCGCGAACTTGCGTCTTACCGCGCTGTGGCACCGGCCTTGGACCGGCACCCCACATCTGGCCCGCGTGCCACACCGGGTGGTCAGGGCCCGGTCCGCCGCGCGGGCGGCCTTGCTGAATACGCCACAACCTCTCTGTCCGACAGAGAGTGGAACATCACTGAAGGTGACAGCGGTAAGCCGACCTTTGCCAGAGCCTGTATTCTCCGACGCCCTTCCAGGACACACAGCGCTAAGTGGCCGCATGGATGAGCCGTTGTGTCCAGGCGCCGACACGATCCAGTATTCTCCGTCACGCCCGAACGGCCTGCGGATGCACCCCAGCCCAGAGGTTATCGCTGGCCTGCTACAGATCGCCGACCCCGCAATTGCCGCGATCTTGACGACCGCAACGGTCACCGGCCTTGGTCTACGCGCACTCTCCAACACACGAACTTGCGACGTATCCGTAGTCGGCGACTTGCTCAAGACACATGGAGGCGTAGGCTACGACTTTCACGGGCAGTGCGCACTGCATATGATGCCGCGATGGGCCCAGCCAGTCCTCAGAGCAGGTCGACTCAAATGCCTCACGTACTACGAACACCCATTCGGTTACGCCAAGAAGCGCGAGAAAATGCTTCAGAACGCCGCCCGCGATATTGGGCTTCCTCTATAGACCGCGTGGTCCCGAACGTCGGCGACCAGCCTTTGTCACCGGCCAGCAGGTCAGCACCACGCAGGTCACGAGCGAGCAGAAGGCTTACCGACGACGACCTCCGAGATCTTCAAGACGGTCAATCTGAATCTTGAGGGCAGCCGTCGCGCGCTCAACCTGCGGGGCCTTTTCCAGCGCGGCGACGAGGTCTCGTGCGGCGTGGGCGAGCGTCGGGGCGGTGTCCGGAAGTTCCCGAAGCCGGAAAGCGGCTGTGTTCAGCAGCTCAACGGTGTCGGGCGAGAGACCGAACCCGTGCACTCGAGGGTCAGCCAGTGAAGTGGTGAGCATGCCGAGCAACTCGGCCATCTGGGGCGCGAACCGCCGGAACTCCTCCAGGGCTGGCCCCACTTGGTCAAGGAGGTCAGCCTGCGCCTTCGCGATCGCGTCGGACAGCGCCTCCTCACTCAGGACGCGGGTGTCCTTGAACCGCTGGAGGCTTTCGCCCTCCCGGCGCTGCTTCCAGCTCTCCAGCTCCCACACCGTGTAGCGGTCGCGGTACTTCCCGTCGATCAGCTTGTGGTGAGGTTCGCAGAGCAGCAGCAGGTTGGCGAAGCTGTTCACGTCTCCCGGCCAGGCCGGATCGGCCCGGGGCCCATTGGCTTCGAATGCGCGGATGTGGGCGATCTGCACATTCGTCATCGGCACCCCGTTGACCTCACGGATCACCGGTGTGGGGCACGGAGGGTCAGGCCAGTAGCAGTACCCGCGGGACAGATCCATCAGCGCCATGATCACAGCGTTGCTGTAGTAACGGCTCGCCATCGCCACCCCGGTGAGGAATCCAAGGTCCACACCATAGGAGGGCCGCCGGGGCTGTGTGGACGTGCAATCCGGCCACGGCGGCCGGGCCATGCCCAGGCCCCCGAGCGTGAGCCGCCCCCTCTTCCTCACCTGCCGCGCCATCGGGGCCCCAGCGCGCCACACACTGGACAGACCCGGAGCACGGCATCGCACCGCGGACCCGGACAGTGGTCCGGACGCCTCTGCGCAGGCGGATTCCGGCAGCCGCCACTCCAAAGGGGGCGCCAGTCTGGTCCTGCCTCGGTTGGGGCGGACGAAGGGGGTCAGTCGGTCTGGGCTCCGGGAGGCCGGCAGTCGAGGACCCGTGCGCGGACCAGGGCATCTTGCTGTGCGGCCAGTTCCTGCTGCTCGTGCTCGATCTGCTGCGGGGTGTGGCCGGGCGAGCAGTGCTGCCGCCGCTCGGAGTGCCACTGGTCGCAGTCGAAGAGGCCGACGAGGAAGACGCCAGCGGTGCGGGGGCGGCGCAGGTAGCGGGCGACCAACTGCTCGGCGAGCGCTGTGGGTAGGCTTCGGTTCCAGCAGCCTTTTGCTTCGATGACCACGGTGAACGGCTCGGTGTCGTGGGAGGGGTCGGCCGCCTGGATGTGAATGTCTGTGCGGCCTCCTCCGGCACCTGGGCGGTCGACTTGGACCTCGCGATTGAGGATGATGCGCCTTCCGCCGAGGTGGATCTTGAGCAGGCCCATGACGAGGTCGCTGAAGTCTTCTTCCCATGTCGGCCACATCGCGTTGTAATCGGCTGCGGCGGCGCGGTTCCACAGCAGGATGGCCATCCCGTTGGGGCCCGAGAGTGTTTCCTGGACTCGGTCGACGGCCTCCATGACAACGTCCAGGAGTTGGGCTTCGTCGGTGATCACGCGCAGGCTGTGGTCGGCCGCCAGTTTCTTCAACTGGTGCGCGGGCAGCGGCCGGCTCTGCTGCTGGGCCGCCTGGCGGGCGGTGCGGCGGGCCAGGCGCCGCAGCCAGGACGTGTGGCGGGATGTGGAGGCGGCCAGTTGGCCGAGGTGGTCGGCCGCTTGCGGTGTGCCTTTGCTGGCGATCAGCTGGGGCAGGGCGTCGGCGAGGTCGTGGAGGGTGTCTTCCCGGGTGATCCTGTAGGCGACACCGGGCTCGTGCTCGGTTCGGGGCCGGTGAAGTTCCTCCCGTTCGCACAGGCGTGTGTAGAGGTCGGCAAGATCGTCTACGTCGAGTTCTGCCACGCCTGCGGGCCAGCGATCGGAGCCGCCGATGGTCATACGGTCGATCACGGCCCTGCACAGCTCGGGATCCTCGAACGCCTGACGGATGGGCGGCCAGCTTTCCGGCAGGTCGGGGTAGGACATGAGAGTGCAGGCCGCGGTGATCCAGCGCCCTGGGTCTGGTTCTGCCCCTTCATGGGGCGGGCCAGCTGCCACGGTGTCTTTGACCTGGGCGAGGGCAGAGGTGTCACCGAGGCCGGACAGGGTGACCGTCACGGCAGCCCAGGCTGTGTCACTGCGGTCGCATGCAGCAGCCCAGGCCCGCACGACGGCGAGGGCGTCCATCGCGTCCAGTGTGTGCAGGAACCGGACCAGGTCGGTGAGCCGGTAGGACTCGAGGCGGTCCAGGCATGTCGCAAGCGCGGCCTCGAACGCGTGGCCGGCGTGGCGAGCGCACCGCTTGAAGAGGCTGTGGTGCAGGTCCGCCTCCTGCGCGGGGGGTGTCATCGTGGCCAGCGCGAGCGCCCACCCGGTCCACCGCTCGATGTCTGTTGCGGGCACTGTGGCTTGCCATGCGTCGGCCGACACGAATCCTGCCGCGGTCAACTCTGGTACGTCGGTCCATTCGGTGCCCCAGGCTGAGACGTCGTGCGGCTTCCATGCGGGGGCGGTGGCCAGGACGTGCAGGGCGGCGTGGAACAGCTTCGCGTGCAGAGCGCCGTCCATGGGCGGGCATGACGGTGCTGCGGCCACTGCGGTGAGGTGGAAGGATCCGTCGGAGGGCCGACCGTCGTGGGTGCGGTAGAGGTGGCCGAAGACCGTGCGCCAGGCAGCGCGGACCTGGTCCGGGGCGGCAGTGTGGACCGCCTCCAGCGCTGCGGTGAACTGGTCCTCGTCGAAGGTGTTGCGGCGCCGCTGCTCTTGCTCGCCCTTCTGCCTACGGAGCTGCCACTCGGGGGGCGGAGCGTCCCACCAGGCGGTGGCGTTCCTAAGTTCGTCATCGGCCTGCTGGGCCTGTTCGATGGCCTCGTGCAGCCGCGCGTCATCCGGCCGCTGTCTGCGGCTGAAGAGCGGCTGCGCCGTACGCCGCATCTCTTGTGGCAGGTCCGGCCAGCGCTCGGCCCAGTACAACAGGTCTTCGTCCGGGAACAGCCCCACTTCCGGGGTGGTGAAGGTGAGTTCCAGTACATGCTCCTGGCTGCTGTGGCGCAGGACGTAGTCGGCAAGACGGCGGCGCAGAGCGGGCACGGCATTCAAGGAGTCGTGCAGGTATTCGAGTGGGGTGCGTGCGTCGCTGGTGTGGGACAGCTCCGGGTAGGCCGCCAGGGCGACGAGCGCCCGGCCGGCCTGCTCCTCGCGGAACACCGGGCTGCCGAGGCCAGGGTGGCTGATGATGTGGATGCACCTCGCCAGCAGTGCAGTGGCGATCAGGGACTTGGGGGTTTGGTCCTCAAGGGCTGTGCGGCACCAGGCCAGAGCCTCGTCGGCATGCTCTGCCGAAATCAGGTCCATGGCCTTCTCCAGCTCCGGCCGGTAGATGAACGACCGTTGGGCAGGGAGCAGGTCGAAGTACTCGGTCAGTGGCAGGTGCTGCGGCCACAGATGGTCCAGCGCTGCTTCGGCAACGCCGGTCTTCGCGTCCGCGGCCAGGGCGCGCATTCTGGCGACGACCTCGTCGCCGTGCACGGTTCCCTCGGCGATCGCGTGCAGAGCGAAGGAGCGAAGCCGCGTCGGCAGCGTGATGTCCTCCGCGAAGGACAGTAGGGCGGGCGTTAGTTGGGCTGGCTGGCACTGTGCAGCGATCCACAAAGCCAAGTACGTCTGATCCGGGTCGGCGTCGCGGACCAGGAACGGGGTCAGCTGTGCGAACAGAGAGGGGTGGGTCAGCCGTTTGAGGAGTGCGAAGTCGATGCGGTCGAAGCCCTCGTCGGGGGCTTCATCCAGGAGTGCCTGGGCGGCCTGCTGCCGGTAGTCGGCCGACAGCGAGGGCAGGTCGGCCAGGAGAAGGACCCGCGGGTCGTGGACGAGTAGATCCTCGAATAGCTCCAGGTCGTCGGCCGCGAGGCGGGCGGCGATCTCCTCCTGCTCTGGCACGATGTGGCGCGCTGAGCCGCTGCCTGCCCACAAAAGCTCGCTTCGCACCGCCGGGGCGATGTGCTCACGCAGGTACTGCGCCGCCAGGTGTTCCTGGTAGCTGCGGTGGGCAAACACCCAGCGCCGCTGCCCCACCGGTGTCAGCAAGGAGGACTCGGTCAGGTGCAGCAGTTCATGGCGGCGGCACTCCAGTTGCGGAACGAGTCCGGGAAGGGCGGGGTCGACAAGGCTGTCGAGATGTAGTTCGCCCTCTCGCGCCGGCTCCCGGTCGGCGAGGGCCGGGATGCGGCTGAACTGCAGAGCGGCTGCCGCCCAGCGGGCCACTTCCAGCAGGTGATCCACCGCTGGCCGTTCCTGGCGCTGTACAAACCCCTGCGGCCAGCTCTCCGTGCACAGCCTGCGGCAGGCCTGGTTGTAGGCCTCGGCCACCGTCTTGGGGAGAGCTTCTCCTTCGGCCTGAGCATCCAGCAGCGGGATCAGCGTGACAGGCTGCTCTGCCAGGGCCGCAAGGCCCCGGCCGCTCACCTCCTCGGCGAACGCTGCCCCGTCCAGGCCGCGCTGCCAGGCCGCGCTCTCCACGTCGTGCCGAGTCAGAGGCTCCAGCGTCATCAACGTCACCTGGTCCGCATCCGGCCACAGCCCCCGCAACCCGCTTTCCAGCGCCTCGGGCCATCGGGTGGTACGGCAGGTGATCCGCAAGCGCAGCCTTTCGCGCTGTGGCTCCGACAACGCCCGCAGTTGCAGCAGGAGGACTCTGTCGAGACCAGGGATGTCGCTCAGGCCCTCATCCAGCCCGTCCAGTAGCACATACCGCGGCCCGTCTCCTTGCCCATGCAGGTGCTGCTGCAGTGTGCTGCCCGCCGAGGCCGTATCGGCGACGTCCCGGCCCAGATGCAGCCAAGGCGCCGCCTCTGCACCCTGGTCCCTGAGCAGGCCGTGCTCCTGTTCCAGAGCCACGGACTTGCCCGCACCGCGCTCCCCCAACACCACAACGACCGGCACATCCCGCATCTCGTCCAGCCGCACCGGACTGCCGACATCCCACCCGCCATCGAAGGCATCGGCCCGGGCACTGCTCTCGGCCTGCAGGGGTCGCAACGACCGTCGCCACGCGTATCGCATCAGTCCATTCTCACCGCCCGTAGCACCGAAAGCGGATCACGGACGGTCAGCCTTGAGCACTCCGGTGTAGCCGGAGGCTGGTGGTCGGGTATCGGGCATCCTGCCGATCTCGCGGGAAGCGTGCTGACGACACGGCACTCGGGACCGCATAGGCATTGGTCATTGCACCAACGGTGGGCTCGAAAGGACGGACCATGGCACGCTCGCCACGAAGGAGGTTCGGTGAAGGTGACACCGGCCGATACGGCTTTACGTCACCACATGATTCGGACCACTGCCATCGTGATCGGCTCGGCAGATAGCTGCTGATCAGCACAAAGGCAGCTTCTCACCAGTGACACGCGAACCCGAACCTCTCAGTGACGGCTTCCCCGAACCTCACAGCGACCGAAAGCCCACGGCCAGCGAAGCGCCACCGGCAACCTCTCGATCCCCCCGACCGCAGCCGTTCCGCCTCGCCCACGATCTTCATCTCCGTCACCTTCTCAGCCAGCACCTGCAGCAGCATCTTCAACTCGACCCGGGCCAGCGGTGCACCGATACCGAAGGTGAGGTGGCGGTTGCCGGTGCGGGAGAGGTCGAACCGGTCGGGGGCGGGGAAGACCGTTTCGTCTCGGTTGACCGAGGAGTTCCAGATGACGACCGCGTCGCCCGCCTTCAGACAAGCTGAGGCACAACCTCCGCGGCAACCAGTTCAAGGTGATCGAGGTCGCCCAGGTCGAAGGGCTGCAGGTAGAGACAGGTGGCACCCGCCTCGGTGAACCGGCCGATCTTGTCGACGACCTCGGCCGGACTGCCGGAGACGCGGCTCTTGGCGAAGGGCCCGCCCTCGGGCCCCAGAGCCTCGGTCCGGCGGCTGAGTTCCTCGGGGGTGCGGCCGCAGCACAGCACCTGGGCGGCGGACAGGTGAAGGGTGTCCGGATCCCGCCCGGCGCTGCGGCAGGCCTGGCGAACCCGGTCGAAGAGGGGGGCCGTCGTTTCCAGGGACAGGAAGGGAACGTTGAACTCGTCGGCGTACGCGGCGACCAGACGGGGGGTGCGGACCGGGCCGTCGCCGCCGATCAGGAGGGGCGGCCTGGGCTGCTGGACCGGTTTGGGGAGCGCGGGCGAGTCGATGAGCCGGTAGTGCGTTCCCTCGTAGGAGAAGGTCTTCCCCTCGGGGGTGTCCCACAGGCCCGTGATGACGGCCAGTTGTTCCTCGAACCGGTCGAAGCGCTCGCCGAGCGAGGGGAACGGAATCCCGTACGCGGTGTGCTCCTCGGCATACCAGCCCGTGCCCAGGCCGAACTCGACCCGGCCGCCGCTCATCCGGTCGATCTGGGCCACCGCGATCGCCAGGGGACCCGGGAGTCGGAAGGTCGCCGAACTCATCAAAGTGCCCAGGCGGATCGTCCGGGTGTCCCTGGCCAGGCCCGCCATGGTGATCCAGGCGTCGATCGGGCCCGGCAGACCCGGGACATCGCCCAGTCTCAGATAGTGGTCGGAGGTGAAGAAGGCGTCATAGCCGCAGTCCTCGGCCGTGTGGGCGACCCGCAGCAGACCGGCGTAGTCGGTGCCCTGTTGCGCCGCCGCGTAGATTCTCAATTTCGGATTCATATGGGCCTCCGGGGTTCGTACAGGAGTCGCGCTCCGTCGAGGAGCCGAGCGTCGTAGACCGTGTGTGGCTGGGCGACCAGCACCAGGTCGGCCGCCGTGATCGCGGCGGCGAGGCGGGGTACGGACTTGTGGCACACGCCGTCCACGATCAGCTCGGGTACGGCGGGGTCGTGCACGCGGATCTGGACGCCACGCGCGGCCAGGTCCCGGATCAGGGGCACCACCGGGGTGTTGCGGACGTCCGCGACATCGGGTTTGTAGCTGACACCGAGGATCAGCACCTCGGCGTCGGCCACCGCCTTGCCGGCTGCGCGCAGCAGTGCCGCGCAGCGGTCGGCCACCCGGGCCGGGCGCTCGTCGTTGATGCGCTGGGCCAGTTCCACCAGGCGCAGCGGGGTCCCGGCCGCGCGTGCCGAGTGCGCGAGATACATCGGGTCCACCGGGATGCAGTGGCCGCCGACACCGGCGCCCGGGTAGAAGGGCTGGAACCCGAAGGGCTTGGTCGCCGCCGCCTCGATCACCGCGGTCGCGTCGATGCCCAACACGTCGCAGTACACGGCGAACTCGTGGATCAGGCCGAGGTTGACCTGGCGGTAGGTGTTCTCCAGGACCTTGGTGGCCTCGGCCTCGCGCAGCCTGCCGGCGATGTGCACCGAGGAGACGACACCCCGGTAGAGCTCGGCGGCGCGCAGGGCGCACACGGGAGTAAGACCGCCGATCACGCGGGAGGTGGTGGCCGAGTCGAACACGGGGTTGCCCGGGTCCACGCGTTCCGGTGCGTGCGCCAGGCTGAAGTGCAGTCCGGCGGTGAGGCCGGAGGCCTCCAGGAGGGGCCGGACCACGCCGTCCGTCACCCCGGGATGCACGGTCGACTCGATCACGACCAGCTGGCCCGGGCGCAGCCGGGCGGCGACCGTGCCGCAGGCGGCGCGCAGGGCGGTCAGATCGGGTTCGCCCGCCGCGTCCAGCGGGGTGGGCACGCACACCACAACGGCGGAGCAGTCGCCGAGCGCCTCGGCGCCGTCCACCGCCGTCAGCGCGGCACCGAGGCGGCGCACCCGGTCGTCGGGGACGGTGTCGACCGGGCTGCGGCCGGCGCGCAGCGTCGCGGTCACCTCGGGTCGTTCGTCGAGGCCGGTCACCAGGTGGCCCGATTCGGCGAAGGCGACGGCCTGGGGCAGCCCGGCGTAGCCGAGGCCGATCACGGCGACCCGGCAGCGGGTGTCCATGGAGGTGTAGTCCCTTGCCGGCAGCTGGAGTTCGGTCATCGCGCGCCGCTCCGGGTGGAGGTGGGCGCGGTCGCCGACTTCGGGCGGCCGTCGGATGCGTGGTGGCCGGCCGCCGGTTTCCCGCGGCCTTCGGTGTCGTGCGGCGGAGCCGTCGGTTGCGTGGTCCCGTCGCCGGCGCGGGGCAGCAGGCGCCCCAGGGCGTGCAGGACGCCGAGTGCCCGGTTCAGTTCGCGTACCGCGAGGTTGTCACCGACCGCGCTGCTTCGGCCGGTGTCGAGCAGGTCGGTGACGGTCATGCGCTGGGGGTGGTTGGTCCCCGCGGACCAGGCGTTGTGCACGGCGGCGGTCCAGCCCTTGCCGTTGCGGTGGGCGATCACCAGGTCGGGATGGAAGCGGACCGGAGTGCCGGCCTGGTCGAGGGAGCGGGCCAGGCTGTTGTCGCCGCCGACGCCCTCGTTGCTGAATCCGCCCACCCGGTGGAAGGCCGAGGCGAGTACGGCGCCGTTGCCGCAGGCGAAGAAGTTCACCGGGGTGCCCTGGCCGAGGTCCCGGTAGCGGGCATCGTACCGCGCCTGCCGGGCCCGGGAGACCAGGCCGGCGTCGAAGCCCAGGACCCGGCCGGTGATGCCGGGCCGGTCGGCGTCGACGCCTGCCGCCACCGCCAGCCAGTCACCGCGCGGTACGGCGTCGTCGTCCAGGAACGCCAGGACGTCGCCGTCCGCGACCTCCACCGCCCGGCGCCTGCTGGCTCCCGCGCCGAGGCGGACCGGGTTGCGCAGCAGCACCAAGGGAAGGCCGGTGTCCCGGGCCGGTGCCGTGGCCTCGGGGTCGGTGGAGGCGTCGTCCACCACGACGACCTGGGCGAGGGCCACGCCGACTGGCAGCCGATGGGCGCACTCGGCCAGGCCGTCCAGACATCGGCGCAGGTCGGCGGCCCTGTTCCGGGTCGGGATGATCACTGAGATCCGTACCACTGTTCTCTCCATTCCGTGGCCAGCGTGGACCAGCGGTCCGTCTCGCCGACCGGTAGGTAGGTGCGCCTGATGTCGAGCGGACTGTCCGACCACGGCTCGGGGAAGGACTTGACGGTGCCGAAGCCCAGCACGGTGGGCGGTACCGGATTCATGGCGGGGATCAGGCCATAGGGGTAGGCGAAGGTGGCCCCCGGCCGGCCGGTCCGTTCGGCCACGTCGCGCAGGGCGTCGCGCACTTCCCGTTCGGCCTCGGGCGGATCCAGTTCGGTGAGCTTGGGGTGGGTGCGGGTGTGCGCGGACAGGACATGTCCGGCGGCGGCCAGCCGGGCGGCCTCCGTCCAGTCCAGGTAGGACTCCCTGGGGGGGAGGGCCGCGCGCTCGGGCCGCGATGTGGTACTCGCCCGGTCGAGGCGCCCGGTCGTACAGAACAGCAGGACACGGACGTCGAACTCGGCGAGCACGGGCGCGGCCAGGGTGAGTGTGTCCCGGTAGCCGTCGTCGAAGGTGAGGAGCACGCTCGGTGCGTCGGGCGGCCGGAACCCGGGTGCCACCGTACTGGGGTCAAGTGCGGGGCCCACCTGCTCCAGGACGGTTGCCAGGCCGCGCCGGAAATCGTCGGGGCGGAGCGCGGTGTAGTGCCGTACAAGAGGGTTGACGTGGTGGAAGTAGAGCACGAGCGGCCAGCCCGGAGCACTGCCGAGGGCCGGATCGGCCAGTTGCCGCCTCATGAGGCGTCCCAGCCCAGGGCCGCGACGATCGACGCGGGCAGCTCCATGCCTTCCCGCTCCGCCCATTCGGCCTTCGCCTCCTCCAACTGGTCGGGAAAATAAGGGCGTTGCGGGGGCTCGTCGTGACCCTCCTCGACGGCGCGGCGCAGTTGGCCGACGAGGTCCGCGAGGCCGGCGGGCGGCGCGGGCGCGTCGGTGCGCAGGGCGGGGTCGGTGAAGTGGCGGACGGAGAACCCGACGAACAGCTGGGCGCAGCGCATGACCTCGCCGGTGTGGGTGACCTGCCGGGCCACGTCCGGGCTGACCAGGCCGCCGCCCAGCCCGCCGGCCAGGATCTCGGCGATCAGGGTGATGCACAGCCCCTTGTAGTCGCCGAACAACGGGATGGAACCGCCCTGGTCGAGTTCGGCCGGGTCGGTGGTGGGGGCGCCGGCGCGGTCCAGCAGCCAGCCCGGCGGGACGGGTTCGCCGCGGTGTCCGGCGGCTCTGATCTTGCCGGCGGCGACGACGCCCGTGGCGAGGTCGACGCAGAACGGCTCGTCGTCCGGCGTCGGGGTGACCAGGCAGACCGCGTTGCTGCCCAGGGTGGGGCGGCGGGCGCCGGGTGCGGCCACCGAGGGCGCCGAGATGTTGAGCAGCAGGCCGACCGCACCGTGCTCCTGGAAGGGCCGGCGATAGGCGGCGAGCATGCCGACGTGGTTGTTGGTGTGGACGGCGGCCGCGGCCAAGCCGTGCCGCGCGGCGGTCTCGGCGCACCAGCGGGCGGCCAGGTCCGCGGCCGGCTGCCCGAACCCGCCGCCCGCATCGACCGAGGCGAGCGTGGTGGTGACCTCGGTGAGCCGGGGTTCGGCGTCGACGACGATGCCTCCGTCGGCCATGCGGCGCAGATAGGTCGGCAGCAGGGCGACGCCGTGCGAGGCATGGCCGCGCCGGTCGGCGTCGACGAGGACACCGGCGACGAGATCGGCGGTCGCCGGGCCGGCGCCCGCCTCGGTGAGGGACCGCCGGGTGCGCCGTCGTACCTCCTCCGGCGTCATGCGCACGGCCGGCGGCGGTGCCAGACGTGGCGGCTCGGCCAGGAAGCGGCCGCCCTGGAGAACGAGGGCCCGGTGGGCTCCAGGGACGGGCGCGGTCGTCCAGCCGAGCCCGCCGAGCACCAGCACCGCGCCGCCGGGCTGCTGCGGCAGGGGGGTGCCGCCGCCCGTCGTGGCCGGGCGGTCACCGCCGTCGAGCACGAGTACCTCGCTCGCCCGGGGCAGGTCGCCCCGGTCGCCCCCTCGGCCGCAGAGGGCGCCCGACCGGACCCGGGCCGCGCGGACTGTCCCGTACGTGGGGCGCAGCCGCCCGGTGAGCAGTGAGGTGAGGCCTCGGCGAGCCTCGCGGTCGAGTCCGCCGATCAGCACGGTCTCACCGTCGGCGACGCGCAGGTCGGCGCCGCGCAGCAGGACCCGTTCGGCGCCGTCCGGTCCCAGGGTCAGAACGACATCAGCCATTTCCAGCACGGCGGTTCCCTTCCGGAGCGGTCTGTGACAACCAGGCGGTGAGTCGCTCGGCGACGCCCCCCGCGTTCGTGGCCAGCAGCAGGTGGCCGCCCTTCACCGGTGCGACGTCGAGGCCGCCGACGCAGGGGCGCCACGCCTCGACGGACTCGACCGGGCAGCCCGGGTCGTCCGGGGCGTACAGCGCCAGCGCCGGGACCGGCGACGCGGCCGCCGGGTCCGTACGCTCGGGCCGCCAGTCGGCGAGGGCCGTGAAGTCGGCCCGGAGCGACGGGAGCAGCAGGTCGAGAAGCTCGGGCATGGCGGCGACCTCCTCCGGAACGCCGCCCATGTCGGTCACCTGACGCAGGAAGTCGCCGTCGGAGCCGGTCGCGTCGGGCAGCTCACCGGGCCAGGCGGGGGCCGACCGGGACACCACGACGAGGCCGGGGGCGGGCCGGCCGCGCCGGGCCAGCTCGATCGAGGCCAGCCAGGCGACCAGGGCGCCGGAGCACTGCCCCAGCAGCACGGGCGTCCTCCCGGTGAGCGCGGTGGCCTCCTCCGCGGCGGTGACCGTGTCCTCGACCAGGTCGGTGAGCCGGGTCGGCGGCTCGTCCGGGAAGCGGGACTCCCGGCCGCCGAAGACCACGCCCGCGACCAGGCAGTCGTCGGGGAGCGCGGCCCGCAGGGGTTTGGCGGTCCCGGAGCCGCCGCCGGCGTGCGGGACGACGAGTACGGTCCGTGCCGGGTGGTCCGGGTGTTCCTCGGGCAAGGCGAGCGGTGTCATGACGGGCGGCCTCCAGCCTCGGCCAGTTCGGGCCGGATGAGTTCGGACAGCGTGCGGAAACTCGGCGAGGCGTACAGCTCACGGGGGCTGAGGCGCACCCCGTGCTCCTTGCCGAGCCAGGCGACCAGGCGGGCGAAGGCCAGGGAGTCCCCGCCGGCCCGGAAGAAGTCGGCGTCCGGCCCGGAGGGCGCCCGGCCGAGAACCTGGCTCCAGGCGGCGCGGGCCAGAGCGGACGCGGGGTCCGGGGCGGAGGCGGGACCCGGGGCCGAGGCGGGGTCTGGGGCGGACGCGGGACCCGGCACGACGGACGGGTCGGGGCTGGGTACGGGGGCGCCCGGCTCGGGGTCCCGCTCCCCGCAGGGCTGCTCGGTGTCCCCCTCGTCCAGCGGCCGGGCCCCCGCCGCGACGGCGGCCGCATCCGCCTTTCCGTTGGCGGTCAGGGGTATTTCGTCCAGCACCGACCACAGCGCGGGGACACAGTGGCCGGGCAGGGTGCGGGTCAGGCGCGTGGCCAGGTCGGTCAGCCGGAGGGGGTGCGGGCCGTCGGGTACGATCCCCGCTGCCAGCCGGCGCTCGGAGGCGTCCGCGCCGACGGCGACGACCGCTGCGTCCCGCACGCCGGGCAGTGTTGCCAACGCCTGGCGGATCTCGTCCAGTTCGACTCGGAACCCCCGGATCTTGACCTGCCGGTCGGCGCGGCCGAGGAAGCTCAGCGCTCCGGCGCCGGTCAGCCGGACCAGGTCGCCGGTGCGGTAGGCGCGCTCGCCGTCGGCCAGCACCCGGAAGACCTCCGCCGTACGTTCGGCGTCGCCTGCGTAGTCCAGCGCGAGGCCGAGCCCGGTGACGTACAACTCCCCCGTCCCCCCGGGTGGTACGGGCCGCCCCGACGGGTCGAGCACCAGCGCGCCGCTGCCGGGGATCGGCGTGCCGATCGGCAGCGGGCCGGTCGCATCACAGGGGTCGTCGAAGTGCGCCACGGTGCTGAACGTGGTGTTCTCCGTGGGCCCGTAGCCGTTGGTCACCCGCAGGCCGGGGTAGCGGGTGAGCAGGGCGCGCACCTGTTCGGGGGGCACCACGTCCCCGCCCGCGAGGACGTGGGCGGCGCGGGCGAATCCGTGCGGTGCGTAGTCGGCCATGAGCCGGAACAGGCCGGCCGTCAGCCACAACACGTCGACCTCCCGCTCCAGCAGGAACCGGGCCAGTTCGGCGGGGGCGACCAGGCCCGGCGGGTGAACCTCGACGCAGCCGCCGCCGACGAGCGGGGCGAACAGCTCCAGGGTGGAGGCGTCGAAGGCGAGCGGAGCGAGGCGCAGCATGCGCCGGCCGGGGCCGCAGGAGACGACCTGGCTGGGCGACGGCCAGACCAGCCGGGCCACGGCCCGGTGCGGCACCCGCACCGCCTTGGGTACTCCGGTCGAGCCCGAGGTGAAGGCGACGTAGGCGACCCGGTCGCCGCGCGGGGCGGGCGGTTCGACGGCCGGTCGCGGGGTCCGGGACGCGGTGTCGGCGGCCACGGCCGCGACCCGGCGCGGCGGCCCCGGGCACACGGTCTCGACACGGTCGGCGAAGGCGCTGCTCACGCGGTCGGCGGTGGAGAGGACGGCGGCCGGCGGCAGCACCTCCAGGAGCGCGCGTAACCGCTCGTCGGGGGTCGCGGGGTCGACGGCGACGTAGTGGGCGCCGACGGCGAGGACGGCCAGTACGGCAACCACCTCGGACACCCCGCGCTCCACCGCCGGCAGCACCGCGTCGCCGTCCCCGACACCGGCGTCGGTCAGCGCGGCGGCCTGGGCGGTCACGGCCCGGACCAGCTCGGCGTAGGTCAGGGCGGTGTCCTGGTCACGGACGGCCGGGGCGCCCGGATGTGCCCGGGCGGTGGCCAGCACGAGGGACCACAGGTCGCTGTCGGCGACCTCCGGCGGCAGCCGCGGTCCTTCGCGCAGTGCGTCCAGGCGGGCCTGGTGGGCCGGGGAGACGGTCCTGACCTCGGCCAGCGGCGCGGTGGGCCGGTCGGCCAGTTCCTCGACGGTCCGCTCGACGGCGGCCAGGAGGTCGGACGCCTCCTCGGGCAGCAGCGCCCCGTGCGCGAACTCCAGGGCCAGCCGCGGCTCGTCGCCCGTGCGCTGCACGTACAGGGTGGCGTCGAAGGGCGCGCCGTGGCAGTGGCCTTCGTGCGGGTAGAGGGTGATGTCGCCGCGTCGTACGCGGTGCGGTATCAGCTCGTCGTGGGCGGCGAGGACGAACTGGACGAGCGGGTTGCGCCGCCGGTCGTGCCGGACACCGACGGCCGGTACGAGGTCCTCCACCGGGATGTCGGAGGCGGCCACCGCCTCGCCGAGCGCGCGGGAGACGGCCACGACGTACTCGGTGACGGTGGCGGTGTCGTCCAGGACGCAGTGGACGGGCACGAGTTGGGAGCAGGGGGCGAGGACGTCGCGGACGGCGGGGTCCTGGCGGCCGGCGACGGGCACGCCGACGAGCAGTTCGGTGGCACCGCTGCGGCGGCCCAGGGCCAGCGCGTAGGCGGCGAGCAGGACGACGGTACCGGTGGTGCCGGTCGTGCGGCCGAGGTTGCGCCAGGCCCGGGTCGCGGCCGGGCCGAGCGCCGCGGTCAGCCGGCCGCCGGCCGCCTCCCACCGGGCCGGGCGCCGTGCGTCGGTCGGCAGTTCGAGCACGTGGGGGGCGCTCCGCAGCCGGTCGGCCCGGCTGCGGAGGGTCCCACGCCGGTCCGCGGCGGTGGTCCGCGCCCGGTGTGCCGCGAGTACGCTCTCCGGGCTGGGCGCGGGGGCCGGCAGGTCCTGGCCGGCGAGGAGGGTGGCCAGTTCGTCGAAGAGCACGCCGAACGACCAGGCGTCCAGCAGCACGTGGTGGGCCAGGACGGACACGAGGACGCGCTCGGAGGCGTCGGGCCGGGTGACGGTGGTGACCGTGAAGTGAACCGGAGGGCGCTCGTAGGGGCGCAGGAGTGTCTCGCTCGCGCCGGCCAGTTGGGTGTGCACGACGGTGACCGGGTCCGTGCCGTGGGCCGCCCGCAGGGTCTGGTGCCGGACGGTGGGCCGGGCGTGTGCGAGGACCCGGCGGCCGATCCTGCCGGTGTCGGCGTCGGCCGGGACGAAGGCGGTGCGCAGCCCCTCGTGCCGCTCGGTCAGGGCGGTGAGCGCCGGAGCCACCGCGGCGGCGGGGGCGCCGTCGATCTCGGCGGTGAACAGCAGGTGGTAGGCGGGGCCGTGGGCGATGGTCTCGACGCTCAGCATGCCGTTCTGTCCAGGCAGCACCGGGCGCACGGCCGCGGGTTCGGTCACCGGGGGCAGGGGCGCGGGGGGCGGCAGCGGGGTGGCGGCGCGCAGCACGGTGCCGACGGGTTCCCGGCCGAGTATTCGATGCAGGGGCAGGTCGGAGCCCGCCCTGGCGGCCTCGCCCGCCAGCCGTACGGCCTGCAGGGAGGAGCCGCCGAGCGCGGCGAAGGACATCCGCTCGCAGCGCTCTCGCAGCTCGGCGGCGGACAGCCCCAGGACGTCCGCGGCGAGTGGCAGCAGGACGTCGAGTCCGGCGGATGCGGGCCGGGCGGTCACCGGGGAGCACTTCCGCCGGCGGCCAGTTCGGGCAGGAGTGTGATCGCCCGGTCCAGCAACCGTCGTACCGTCTCCTCGGCGTAGTGGTCGGTGCTGAAGCGGATGGTCAGCAGCAGCCGGTCGTCGACGACGTCGCCCTCGACGTTCAGCACCCACGGCTCCCGCTGCCGTGCCGACCGGCGGCTGCCGCCCGCCACGTCGGCGGGGCGCAGCCAGCGGCCCACCCGGTCGTTCACCTGGTTCATACGGCTGCGGAAGTTCAGCCGGATCCCGCTGCCCGGCCCGGCGGTGGCCAGCAGCGGGTGCCCGGAGTACCGCAGGGCGTCGAAGCCGAACTTGGCCCGGGGCACGGCGGCCAGGTCGTCGAGGGCGTCCTGCGGCCAGGAACCGGGAGCACCGGTGTGGATCACCACGGGGTAGGTCGACTGGAGGTAGCCGAGCGCGCTGGTGGTGTCGTGTCCGCCGGGGACGGTGTCCCGGCCGTGGTGGTAGGTGTCCACGCTGACCGCCGGCAGGCCGAACCGCTCGGCCACGGATCGGGCGACGGCGGCCAGCACCAGGAGGCCGACGGGGTGGCCGAGCCGCCCGGCGGCGGTGTGCAGGGCAGTGGTGTGCTCCTCGTCGAGACCGGCCGTGGCGGCGGTGGCGGTGGACAGCGGGCCTGCGCCCGTGGAGTCGGTGGGCACCGGGGGGACGTCGGACAGGCCGAGGGCGCTCCAGCGCGCCGCGTCCTCCTCGGCCCGGGGGGAGGCCAGCCATGCGGCGAGGTCGGTGGCGAGGTCGCGGGGTTGGGCGGCGGGTGCACCGGGGGCCCGGCCGGTCAGCGCGTCCTCCAGTTCGTCGGCCAGCATGGTCAGGGAGTAGCCGTCGAGGGTGAGGTGGTGCACGGCGATCTGGAGGTAGTGCCGGCGCGGCAGCCAGAGGGCGTTGAACACCCGGCCCTCCGTGAGCCGGTGGCCGCGCACCGCCCGTTCGAACGCCTCGGCGAGCGCGGCGGCGTCGGTGTCGACGGTGAGCAGGCCGTCCGGCGCCTGGGGAAGGACCTCCGCGACCGGGCCGTCGGGCCCGTCCGGCAGGTAGCGGGTGCGCAGCGCCTCGTGCCGGTCGGTGAGCCGGCGGAGGGCCGCCTCGATCCAGGCGGCGTCGACCTTGTCGCCGTCCGGGGTCGTCTCGGGTATCTCGAACACCCAGACGAACCCGAAGTGGTCGGGGTCGGTGAAGGCCTGCGAGATCCAGCGCGTCTGGCAGGGCAGCAGCGGTATACGGCCGGCGGCCGGCCGGGGGGACGGCCGCCGCACCTCGGCGTTGTCGGTGTGCAGGCGGGCGAGGATGCCCGCGAAGGTGCGGCCGTGCAGGAAGTCGGCCGGTCCGGCGCTGACGCCTGCTGTACGCAGCTGGGTCACGCTGCGCACCATCAGCAGCGAGTCTCCCCCGGCGGCGAAGAAGTCGGCGTCCCGGCCCGAGGGCGGCTTGCCCAGGGCCGCTTCCCACACGTCGGCGAGCAGTGCGGCGAGGGCGCCCTGGCCGAGGTCGATGGATTCCGTCACGTTGACTGGGTCCTTTCATCACGGTCTCGGTTCCTGCCCGGAATCGGCGGTGTACTCAACTCGTGGACGGAGCTGCGCTCTTGGCGTCGGTGGGTGCTTCGGCGGGGTCGTCCGGTGCGTCCGGCCCGACAGCCGTGCGCACCAGCCATGCCGACAGCAGGCAGCCGAGCGCGAGCAGCGCGGCCAGGGCGAACCAGGCCAGGTCCGCGTCGGCGGCGATCAGGGCGGTGACCAGGGCCGGGCCGATCGCCTCCTGGGCGGACAGGCTCAGCCCGAACAGTGAGAGATAGCGGCCGCGCAGCCGCTCCGGCGCGAGCGTCATGGACACCGTCCATTCGCCGACCGCGCCGAGGAGTTCGGTCAGGGTGTGGGCGAGGACCGCCAGCACCAGCAGGCCGATCGCCACGGCGGTGGCGCCGCCGGAGCGGTGGGCCGCCCAGTAGCCCAGCGCGGCCAGGACGAACAGCGCGGCGGCGACGCGGTAGACGCGCGGTGCCTGGGCGAGGGAGGTGCAGCTCTTGGCCGCGCGTATCTGGAGGAGCACGACCAGCACGGTGTTGAAGGTGAACAGCAGGCCGACGAGGCCCGCCGGAGCACTGGTGTACTCGTACACCCACAGCGGCATGCCGATGGTGAAGGCGGTCGAGTACACCAGCACGAGGATGTTGAGCACGGCGAGGCTCACGTAACGCCGGTCGGCCAGCACCTGCCGGTAGCCGGCCCGGGGGCGGCCCTCCTCCGGGGGCCGGTCCGGCCGGAGCGGGCGGATGACGGGGACGGTGAGCACGAGGGCGATGGCCCCGGCGTAGGAGACGGCGTTGGCGACGAGCACCGCGTGGTAGCCGGTGTCCGAACCGATGGCCAGGACTGCCGCGGTGATCAGGCCGCCGAGCCCGAAGCCGACGTTGAGGACGGCCCGTTGGAAGGCCATCAGGGACACCCGATCCTCGGCGTCGGCGATGCTGGTGAGGAACACCTTGCGGGCCGGATTGACCATACGGTCGGCCACGTGCGCGACGCTCGCCACGGCGACGAGACCGCCCCAGTCGCGCACACCGAGATAGCCGACGTAGGCCACGGCACCGGCCGCCCAGCAGCAGACCACCACCTTGCGGGCGCCGAACCGGTCGATGAGTGTGCCGGACAGCGGGGTGGCGACGCTTCCGACGAGACCGGCGATGCCGAGGCCCGCGCCGACGGCGCCGGCGCTCAGGCCGACCACGACGGTGAAGTAGAGAACGGAGATCGGCAGGAACATGCCCGTACCGATGGCGTCGACGACCGCGACCAGGGCCCAGCGCCCTGCCGCGGGTGCCTCGGGCACGCCCAGGCGGCGCAGGGCGGTACGGCGCAGAGCCGGACTTCTGCTCATCGAGTCCTCCCCTGCGGCATGGGTTGGGGGGTGCGCAGGTCCAGCAGCGTCCGCCACAGCCGGTCGATGTGTGCGGGCAGCGGTTCGTCGTCCAGTGCGCCGGTGCGTTCGGCGAGCTGCCCGGCGTGCGGGAGCAGGTCCAGGCCGATCGCCTCGGACAGCCGGTGCAGGTCCTCGCCGGCGCACACCCGGGTGTACTCCAGGACGGTGCGCCGGGCGGGATCGCGCGTGGTGGGATGCGCGAGCCACGGCCGGTGCCAGGCGGCCCACTTCTCCAGGGCGTCCCGCCGGGTGCCGGGCCGCCAGGGGCGGTCGCCGGTCCAGCGCAGCATGGAGCGGGCGACGGCGGCCGGGTGGCGGATGAGCAGCACCCAGTGGGCTTCTGGCAGGGTGTCGGCGAGCTGGTCGAGTTCCAGCAGGTACTCGTTGTACTTGTCGCCGTAGCGGGTGGTCCCCGCGTACGCCTGTCGCACCAGCCGTCCGCGCAGCGCGGACGCGTCGGTGACGCGTCCCGCGGCCACCTCGGCGGCGGCGGCGCGCAGGACCTTCTCGACGGTCCCCAGCCACTGTTCGCTGTGCCGGCCGTAGGGCGGCCTGCGGTGCAGGGCGTGCAGGATCTCATCCGTGCGCAGATGCCGACCCTGCACGTCCGCCTGGGTGCACCAGCGGTGCAGGAGGTAGGGCAGCTTGCCGTTGACGGTGAAGACGCCGCCGGCGGCGGCGAAGGCCTGGTCGAGCACGTCGGCGAGCGCGGTGGTGCCCGAGCGCTGCGCGCCGAGCAGTACGACCGGTGCGGGCGAGGCAGTCACGAGGTCTCCCGCACGAGCGCGGGAAGCCTGTCGCACCAGTCGCGTAGCCGTTGCATGCACTCGACGCTGGCCGCGAAGCCGTCCCGGGAGAAGTCCTCGCCCCAGGGCCGGTCGCGGTTGGCGGGCGACAGGACCCGCCCGTGACGCCAGTGGGTCTCCAGGCTCAGGTAGCCGGTGTAGCCGTCCTCGGCCAGCCGGGTGAGCATCGTCGGCCAGTCCAGGTCCCCGTCGCCCAGCCTGACGTACCCGTTGGTACCGTCCGGGTCCTTGACGTGTACGTGTTGGATGAGATGGCGGCCCATCAGGTAGTCGGAGGGGTAGCGCACCTGTCCCCAGCCGCCGCGTACGGCGTTGGCGGGGTCCCAGAGCACGCCGACGTCGTCGCGGCCCAGTGCGTCGAGGAAATCGAGGACGTCCCGCATGTGAGGGGTGTTGCTGCGCGACTCGGTCTCCAGGATCAGCGGCACCCCGGGGACCACGCCCTCCAGCAGGGCGGCGACGACCCGTGCCGCGCGCAGCGGTTCGGGGGCGTGATCGGTTTCGGCGAAGAAGCTGAAGATTCGCGCGTGGGGCGTGCCGAGGCGCACCGCACGCCGGCAGGACTCCACGAGCACCTCGCGGGCCTCGGCGAGCTGCTCGTCGGTGGTGGACACCGGCCCCTTGAAGACGGGCGGTGCGAAGCCGGCGACGGCCAGTCCGCGCTCGTCCAGGAGGCCGCGCATGCGGGAGATCTGGTTGTCCGTCAGCTCGTGCGGGGGTGTTTCGTCGTACGACCGCACTTCGACCCCGGCGAATCCGAGCTGGGCTGCGGTGTCGGCGACCAGTTCGGGGTCCTGCGAGAGCTCGTCACCGATGACGGCGAGTTTCATGGATTGCTGCTCCTGGCTTGGCGGATGCGGCGGGATGGAGACGGAGGAGACGGCAT
The DNA here is from genome assembly GCF_026343335.1 of Streptomyces sp. NBC_00078. Lineage (NCBI taxonomy): Bacteria > Bacillati > Actinomycetota > Actinomycetes > Kitasatosporales > Streptomycetaceae > Streptomyces > Streptomyces sp. NBC_00078. The sequence continues at coordinate 40,045 of NZ_JAPELX010000004.1, forward strand.
CGTGGGTGTCCCGGCCCGGACGGCGCGCAGGTCCGTGCTGCCGGTCGGGGTGCCGGCCGCCCCTCAGGGGGCGGGTGAGGCCAGTGCCGTGGCGAGCACGGCCAGATCGGCGTCGGGTGTGCCGGCGCGTGATTCGACGGTCACCGCTCTCAGCCGGCCGAGCTCCAGGAGGTACGACAGGTCGGCTAGGTCGTGCGGGGAGAGCGGGCGGTGCCGGGTGCCCTGCGCGGTGCGGTGGACGCCCTTGACCTGCGCGGCGCGTACGAACGGGGCCAGTGCGCGCAGTTGGGCCCGGTCGGCGCCGCCGATCTCGGCCAGCCCGAGCAGGTCGACCAGGACGCCGACGCCGGCGCGTTCGGCGAGGTCGATCAGTCCGGCCGTGTCGGGGCCGCCGGCGTGGGTCTCGACCCAGGGTTCGACGCCGGCCTCGGCGGCGGCGGCGAGCTGGTCGGTCACCACGGCGGGGTCCGGGCGTTCCGCGCAGAACACCTTGACGGGGTACGGCTCCGGCACCGGTTCGGTGGCGACGGGCCAGTGCGCGGGGTCGCCCAGGCGCCAGCCGACGCCGACGAAGAAGACCTCGGCGCCGGTGCGCCGTATCCGGTCGATGCCGGCTCCCGCGCCGTCCCGTTCCCAGCCGTGCCCCTTGCCGATGCGCAGGTCGACGCCTGTGCCACCGGCGTGCAGCACGGCCCGGGCGAGCTCCTCGGGACCGGCCTGCGGCAGTGTGCCGGAGGAGTAGCCGAGCGGCGGGGCGGGTACGGAGCGGGGTGCGGTCATGCGGCTCTGCTCTCCTCCTGGTTCCCCCCGGGCTCGTTCGGGGTGACTCGGCCTCAGCACGGGGCGGCCACGGGGGCGGTGGTGCCCACGGGGGTGCCGAGCAGGCCGTCGAGGATCGCGACGACACCGGTGCTGCGGGCCAGAGCGGACAGGTCGGGAGCAGGACCGCCGCGAAGCGCCTCCGTGAGTTCGCGGTAGACGTCCTGGCGCAGCTCGCCCGCCGGGCGGGCGGCCGAGGCGAGTGGCCTGCCGTCGAGTTCGCCGACGGTGGCGCCGGCCCGCACCTCCACCCAGTCCCGGCGACCGAGCACGGTGAGCTGTTCGAAGCGGGCGGCGGCCCGGCAGGTCACGGTGACGGTGAGCCGGGCGCCCGAGCGGAACGTGACATGGCCGAGCAGTTCGGTGTCGATGCCCGCGACGGCTTCGGTCCTGGACAGCGCGGTCACCTCGACGGGTTCGCCGAGCAACTGGCAGGCCAGGTCGATGTAGTGGGCGCCGAGGTGGACGCTCACCCCGCCGACGGCCGCCTCCGGTTCGGCGCGCCAGCCCTCCCGGTAGTGGCTGTCGGAGCGGGGGCGGGAGATGAGCAGGTGGCCGATCCCGTCCGCGAACCGCTCCGGTGCCTTGACCCGCAGCTGCCCGGGCAGCGCGAAACGGTGCTGGAACATCACGGTGCTGAACAGCCCCGCGCCGGCGGCGGCGTCGAGGATCTCCCGTAGTTCCGCGGGCGACCGGGCCGGCAGCTTCTCCACCACCAGGTGCTTGCCCGCCGCGATGGCCGCCGCGAGGACCGGTGGGCGGTGCCCCGGCGGCAGGCACACGGCCAGCGCCGCGACGGCCGGGTCGGCCAGCACCTCCGGCAGCGGGCGCACGGTCAGGCCCGCCTCGACAGCCCGTCGGGCGGCCTCCGGGTCGGTCTCCACCACGGCGGCCGGCCGTAGGGCGACCAGGACACCGATGGCGGCGGCGTGCTGTCGGCCGGCGTTGCCGAAGCCGACGACGGCGATCTGGGCGCGGCGCGGCTGTACGGGGGGCCGCGCGCCCTGGTGCGGCGCGTCCGGTCCACCGGGCCTCGTGCCCATGTCAGCGGCCGGCCGGGATCACGTCGGAGGGACACCATAGCCGCGCGGCGGTCCGGCCGAGGTAGTCCGCCGCGCCGTCGTCCGGGAACACCCGGGCCACATCGCGGGCGTAGTCGACGAGTTGGGCGTAGCCGCGGTCGTGGGTGTGGGGGAAGTCGGAGCCCCAGACCAGGTGATCCGTACCGAAGCAGCGGCCCAGCTCGGAGAGGAGGGCGCCGGGGACGCCGGCCTCGCGAAGGGC
>NZ_JAPELX010000005.1 GCF_026343335.1 Streptomyces sp. NBC_00078
GCGCGCTGGGCAGCGACAAGCCGGCGCGTTGCGCCGACTGTGCGCCCGCTCCGCGGGCGCTGGCGCGGCAAGCCGCGCCAGTCAGTTTCCGCTTCGCTTCAACTAACATGTGATGGGCCCGCGTTGCGGGCCACGGCGGCCGAGCCGCCGTTCGAGCCGCTCCGCGGCTCGAAGTGCAGGTCCGCTTCGCTCCCCTGCAAAAGCAGGCTCTCCGAGCCTGCTCAAAGGCTCGCTGACGCGAGCCTGGCTAGCTACGTGGCGGCTGCCTTTCGCCTTTCGTCCTCGGGCACTTGACGTACTGTCAAGTGCCTATGACGCTACGTCAGTTTTGAGGGCTCATTGTCCCATACTGTTGGTGGCGGGGGCGGGTCTTCGGGGTTCAGGGCCAACACCCGCCGGGTGTAGGGCACGCTCGGTTGTAGCGCGTGATGGCTTCGACTCATGAGTGTCTTGCATCATAATTTCTCTGTAGAGACTCTACTCTGAGGGCTCACTGCCCCCGTAGATCGAAAGGCGGGATCTCGTGCCGAGGAAACAGCGGCTCCGTCCTCATCAAGTCGAGGCAGTTGACGCGGTGGTCCGCGCGCTCGGATCTCCGGCGAGCGGAGAGCTCGCAGACGTGGCGGTACGTGCGCAGGTGATTGCACCTCCGGGGGCTGGCAAGAGCCTGATCGCGGTTTATGCGGCGCAGGCGCTGCGGGCTGAGCGGGTGTTGGTTTTGGTGCCCACGCTCGATCTGCTGGGTCAGATGGTGGGTGTGTGGCGGGCTGGTGGGCGGGGCGGTCGGTTGTTCGGGGTGTGTTCCGAGCGGGAGAAGGCTGCTGTGGGGGTGCAGTGCACCACGGATGCGGGTGAGTTGGCGGGGTGGCTCTCAGGCGGAGGGCGGGTGACGGTGTTCGCCACGTATGCGGCGGCGGGTCTGGGTGTGCTGGAGCGTGCTCATGCCGCCGGTGGGGGGCGTTGGGATCTGATGGTGGTGGATGAGGCGCACCGGACGGCGGGGGTGTTGGGGAAACCGTGGGCTGTGGTGCATGACGATCGGCGGCTGCCGGCGGTGCGGCGGTTGTACATGACGGCGACTCCGCGGGTGTGGGAGGTGCCCGGGCTGGAGGGTTCAGCTGGTGGGGCGGGGCAGTTGGTGGCGTCGATGGACGATGAGGAGATTTTCGGGCCGGTGGTGTACCGGCTGACGATGTCGGAGGCGATCGAGCGGGGGCTGATCGCGCAGTACCAGGTGGTCTGTGTGGACATTGCTGATCCGCAGCTGTCGGCGGTGCGGTTGGTGGGTGCGGAGGCGTTTTCGGATGAGGTGCGGGGGGTGCGGTTGGCGGCCTTGCAGACGGCGGTTTTGAAGACTGCTGCGGAGCACCGGCTGCGGCGGGTGCTGACGTTTCATCACCGGACGAGTGAGGCGGAGGCTTTCGCCGGCGGGTTGGGGCGGGTGGCCGCGGCGTTGTGGGAGGCCGATGCGGGGTCGTTCGCGGAGCCGGAGGCGGTGTGGGCGGACTGGCTGTGTGGGGAGCATCGGGCGGTGCACCGGCGGCAGGTGCTGGAGACCTTTTCCGCGGGGGTGGTCGAGGATGCGGTGATGGAGCTGTGCGTGCTGTCGTCGGCGCGTGTGCTCGGCGAGGGGGTCGATACCGCGGCGTGTGATGCGGTGGTGTTCGTGGATGCGCGGGGCTCGACGCCGGATGTGGTGCAGGCGGTGGGCCGGGCGCTGCGGATGCATCCCGGGGAGGGCAAGGTGGCCTCGCTGGTGGTGCCGGTGTTTCTGGAGCCGGGTGAGGAGCCGGACGAGATGTTGGCTTCGCGGTCGTACACGCATCTGGTGAAGGTGCTGACCGCGCTGCGGGCGCACGATGCCGAGGCCGTCGAGCAGCTCGCCGCCCCTCAGTCCCCCAGCCGGAAGGAGTCCTCGGCCACTGGTGGGACGGCGGCGGTCAGCGGGGCGGCGCAGGGGCTTCTGCGGTTCTCCACGGCCCGTGATCCGGTGCAGTTGGCGGCGTTCATCAGGGCGCGTGTGCTGCGGCCCGAGGGCGAGTACTGGCGGCGGGGGCTGCAGGCCGCTATCGCCTACGCCTCTGATCAGGGGCACTTGCGGGTTCCCTACGGGTATACGACTCCCGATGGTTTCGCGTTAGGGGTGTGGATCGCCAAGCAGCGCGTCGCCTATCGCCAGGGCACTCTGGCCGAAGAGCGGGTGAAGGAGCTGGATGCGGCCGGGATGGTGTGGTCGCATCTCGAGGTGGCCTTCTCCGAGGGCTTGGCTGCCGCGCGCGGCTGGGCGGAGGAGCATGGGCACCTCCTGGCCCCCACGGAGGCAACCTGGCAGGGCCACCCGTTGGGGATCTGGCTGCGTGACCAGCGTGCCACCGCGCGACGGGAACGAGCGGCGCAGAACGGGCCTGAGGAGGGCCGGGCATCGGGACAGCGTGATCGTGTGCGGCGGTGGCGGGAGCTGGAGATGATCGACCCCGCTTGGTGCCCCGCCTGGGACATCGCCTGGCAGCGGTGCTTCCACCTCGCTCGCGCCCATGTCAACGGCGGTGGGAAGCTACCCGTTGTGCCCGGGGAGCTCGTCGTCCAGGGCGAGGACCTCGGGCGGTGGGCCGGCGCCCAGCGCACCGCTGCCGTATGGGACGGCTTGCTGCCCGCGCAGCAGTGGCTGCTCACGGAAGTCCTGCACCTGACGCCCGGCCAGGCGCAGCCTCAGGCAGGACTTGCGCCGGGCAGACAGCGAGCCGCGGGTCGGACGCGGGCGCAGATGTGGGCCGACAACCTCGCCGCCGCCCGCCAGTACCACCAGCGGGAAGGACACCTGAACGTCCCCCGCCAGCATGTGGAGAGTGTGGACGGCGACGACCGTACGCTGGGAGTGTTCATCGCCAACTGCCGAGCCCGCAAGCAACGTCTGGCACCTGAGCGGGTGCAGGAGCTGAATGCTGTCGGGATGAAGTGGGGGTGAAGGGTCGTGTGCGGAGATCGCCGATATGCGCGGCCCTCGTCCAATCCGTCATCCTCGGTCGCGTTGAGTGGGATGCGGAGGGGATGGGACGCCCCCGGGACCAGGGCGCGGTGTGCGGGGGCGGCCCGTGCCCTGCCGTCCTGTCAGTAAGCAAGGGCACTACGACCGTAGAGCCCCGTCGTGGAGCACGCCTGCTGCGTTGGGGCAGCTGAGTGAACGCCGGATGCCGGCGGTGGCGCGGCGAACCCCCTGGTCCTCTGCCTCGCCCCGATCGTGCTGCCGAGATCTCCCGCTCGAGCTTCCTGTCGTGAAAACGAGTCCGCGGCGCCGCGCCGAAGTCAAGGCCGCGAGGCAGGGTGCAGCCGACGCGCCCCAACCGTCGGGCGGGTACTCTGCCAGATGGCACGGTGATCAGACCTCACCGCTCTCTACCGCTGAGATCCGACTCTGCACTTGTGGATCATTTTCCAGGTGCCCACCGTGCACGATTCCAGCGCCCTGAATACCAGAGCGTTCCTCCCTGTAGGCCCCCCGACGACGTCGAGCGTCCTTTCGCCGGGGGTGGGGTGCGCAAGGCAGCGTCAAGACCTCGTGGCCACCACCGCCGGGCCGCGCGCGAGCACCGTGCCCTGGGTGAGGTCTCAAATTTGATCGCGCCTGTGATACAGACACCGCTACCGTCCTTCTGTGCGCATCTACGAAATCTGCGACAACCTGTTCTCGGGCGCTCAGAGGTTCGCGCGGTCGGCGATGGACGCTCACGCGAACGATGACGAGGAGATTTTCCTCCTGCACGCGGGCGTCAGCATCGAGCGGCTAGCGAAGGCAGTGTTGGCGGACCGGGAGCCCTTCCTTCTGATGGAGATGAAGGGGAGCGACGACGTCCTCTTCCAGTTCGCCGGTCTGGAAGAGGTCACAAAGATCCGCACCGTTGGGGCAGCACAAGCCATTAAGCGCCTGAAGCGTATAGGCGTGCTTCCGCAGGCCGATGACCCGGAGCTGGACGAGCTCATCGAGCTACGCAACGGAGTCGCTCATCTGATCGTGGCACATGATGAGTCATTTGATGCCCTGACCGTTTTCGCCCGGACCACCAGTGCCTTGCTGGCGGACTCCTGGCATAAGAGGAGCGGTAGGGAGTACTGGGGGCCTCACTACGATCTCGTGCAACTGACGTTAAGCGATGCGCTGGAGAAGGCATCACGTGACTTCGGGCGCCTGGTAGAGAAGGCCCGCTATCGTTTCCAGGAACGCTTCAAGGGGCTTCCTTACGCTGCCCAGAAGGCGTACGTGGAAACCAAGTCAGTGTGGAAGGTTGGCATCGGACCTAATGGTCGCTCGGTCCTTCTGCCGCGTGAATGCCCTGCCTGCCGTCAGTGCGGAGCGTTGATCACTGGCCCTCCCGTCATGGTCCAGAAGGGGAAGCCGGCAGAGGCCCTTCCCCTGCAGTTTGTGTGCCGCGTCTGTGGAGTCGAGTTGAAGACGCCGGAGTCTCTGAAGGCGGCAGGCATGGATGTACGCGTGCCGTTGGTGGACCTCAACGGAGAGAGAGTCCTCAGCGAGGCTGAGGAACTCCGTTGGTTCGAGACGCCCGACGGGGATGACGGCCTCTGGCCCGCCACCACACCCTAACGCGGCCGGCCTCAAATCCCCGTTTGGGGTCGCGCAGCAGCCCGTCGTCCCCGACGCCGGTCCAGGCGTCCACCACCGTGTGGTGAGACTTGGTCGCCAAGGCCCGCTTCAGTGCATGCTCCGTTGATCATGCCGTGGCGCCGGAAAGCGCCAAGATCCCCGACAGGATCAAGCTGAGGCGTCTACGCGCGGAAAGTGATGTGGGGAGCGGGCAGCCGGGTGAACTCTGCGGTCCGCTCTGGGTAGATGATTCCGAGGCCGAGAGCGGTGAGCAGGTGGTCGCAGGACTGGTTCAGGGTGCTCTCCGCGGTGACCGGCTCGTACAGGCCGGGGTGGTCGGCCGGTTCCTGGGTAGCGAGGAAGGGCTGGTCTCGTACGTACTGGGCGTAGCCCAGAAGGTGGGCGTGCCGGGCGTTGCGGAAGTCATCGTCGCTGAACTGGCCTGTGGTGAGCTTCGCGATCGCCCGCAGACGGGCGTCGATGATGCCGATCTGGGAGTCGACGGTGAGTGGTGCGCTGAGGTGGCCGACAGCGCGGTGGAGCGGGCTGAAGCCGGGTTCGAAGACGGCACGGGCTGCGGATTCCAGAGCGGTGAGGTCGACACGTCCCGTGTAGGCGGCATCCGCGAGCATGTCCAGCAGCGCTTTGCGGGCGGCCGGTGTGGCGGCCGGGTGGTCAATCTGCTGGAGGATCGTCTGGGCAATCTGGCGCGCCCGGCGCAGGCTGGCTCTCGGGTCACCGATCCAGGTCGCCATGGCGACGCGGACCTGGCGCAGAGGGACGAAGTCGTGTCCCCAGTAGATCCAGATGCCAACGGGGATCTGCGAGAGGGTACGGATACCCACGCCTTGCTTGCGATGGTGGAGCAATGTGAGCAGGAGGTGGCGCTGCTTCTCGTCGTACAGGGCCGGGTGCGAGCCGTGGCCCTTGCCGGCCGGGCGGCGCTGCGGGTAATCGAGCAGGCCCTTCTCAGTCCAGTCGCGGATCAGCCGGGCGGTGATGGTGTGGCTGTGGCTGGCTGCGTCCTGGACGAGCTGGTCGATCGTTGCTGGTCCGCTGATGCTGCTCACGCCTATGGAGATTACACGTGATTGGCTCACCTGGTGGGTTCAGTTGCTCGCCTGTGTGTCAGATAGTGAAGGTAGAACCCTCACTTGGGGTGGTTCAGGTCATTGGAAGGAACACGACTATGTCGAAAAGATCAACTGTGTCACTGGGCCCTGCTGTTGCGGTGGTCTTCACGCTCTACCACGCGCTCACGCTCATCTCCGACTTGGAGACCTGCGCGCAGAACCTGCGCGTCTACCGGGCCCGGCCGACGGGGAGCAATCTGGTCCGTCTGCTGTTCGCTGAGGGGGTGTTCATCAAGGACCTCGGCCTGGGTGCCTGAACCCACGACGCCCGGCATGACGTAAACGTGTGCCGGGGTGCCGCGCAAAATGTACGGGTCGGCGATCCTCAGCAGCGGCATCGTGACCTGGTGATGGACCTTCTCCACCCGGACTGGGCCGTGCGGCAGCTCGACCGTTTCCTCGGCCTGATTACCACTGTCGTCCTGGGTCCTCCGCCGATAGCGGCGCAGGCATGTCCCGTTCTGGTGGATAAGGGCGAGGCTATCCAACGTGATCAGCTAGCGCGATCTTCCTTTCGGCTGTCGGCCGAGACGTGGACGTCGGGCAGCGGAACGACCCCCGGGCAGCCGAAGCAGAAAGATACCGGATCGGATTCGCTGGCGACGACGACGTCTATGACGACGAGTTCCTGGTGGCACCGCGGGCAGTCGTGGGTGGGTTCGTCCAGCCACATCTGGATCAGCCATGGTGCGGTGATCCAGGACGTACCGCAGAAGCGGCACCCGTTCTGCGTGCGGTCGGCGACCAGAGCGAGTTGCCCGCAGGTGGGGCACACGATGGTGCGCTCCTCCTGCCCGCGCATCTCGCCGCGCAGCCGCCGCATCCGTTGCGTGATGTAGGTGTGGATGTGTTCCAGGCCGTTGCGGATGTGGATCATGTCCGTCCCGACCGTGTTCTTCTCGTCTCGGTCGAGGTCCGGGAGCAGGATCTCGTCGAGGAAGCGGACGAGGAAGTCGAGGACACGGCCGGCGCGGGCTTCGAGGGCGCGGGCGTTGTGGGTCAGACCGTAGTGCTGTAGGGCGTTGCGGTCCCGTCCGAGGTCCCGGAGTGCCTCCTGCTCCTTGTCGGTGATGGTGATGCCGACGATGTTGCACAGCCGGGTGACGGCCTCGTTGATGGCGCAGCTCTTGAAGTCGGCGGAGCGAAAGGCCCGTTCGGTGGCCTGGCCCGGGTCGTCGAAGACAAGGCTCCAGTGCTCGCGCACGAGCCGGGCCTTGAGCAGGACCTCGGCGGCGGCCTGAAGGTGGAGTACGGCGTACTTGATCTCCCGAGGCCCCACGTCGTCGACGGTGAGGTGATCGACGACGCTGACGAGGTAGTCGACGCCGTTGCGGACGGGCGGGAAGTCGAACTGGTGGGGGGCGGCCGCGGGCATCCCGTTCGGGGCGATGGGGGTGCTCGCTTCAGAGGTGTTGGTGGGGTCCTGCCCCGGTGTCGGCATGGGCCGCAGGATAACTGTCGTCATTCTGCGCCCTGTTGACAATGGCGGTTCCGGAGCCGGGCGTCATGCTGAACACACGAGGCGCCCCGCAACTGGCTTGGCGCAACGGGCGGTTGTCCCGGTCTGTGAAGATCACCAGCCTGACCATGCCTGCATCCGGTGCGCGACGCCGGTGAGGTGCGCCGATATTTCCGCGTTCAGAGAGAGGAAGTCCTCCCCCGGGAAATACACGCCGACAAGCCCGTAGAGCGGCTCGTTCAGGGACAGTTGCTCCTCTACGCGCCGTTCGGGCCGGTAGTGGACGAGAGTATTGCGGAATTGCGGGTGTGCCTGGGCGATCCGGTCGCTCGTCGAGGCGGTAAGGATCTGGTCCAGCAGGGCTCGCGCTGGGGGCTGGAGCCTGGGTCCGTACTCCGCGGCAAGTTTGCGCAGGCTCGACAGGACGTGGTGCAGCGTGATGTAGCGCAGCTTCAAGACGGTGGCAGCCGAGGGCCCGTCGGCGTCGTCGGCCAGTAGCGCATCCACAACGTTGAGCGCACAGGTGAGGCTCGTCAAGGCTCCCTTGATCTCTTCGGGCAGGGCCGGGTCGAAGGCCTGCCGGTAGGTTTTCGCTGCACGTACATCTCGGTCGGTCAGGTCAGTGGCTTTGAGGCTGCTCATGAAGGATGTTCCGGCCCACGGCAGTCCGTCCGTCACCGTGGCTGCATACCGGCCCAGCTCTGCGGCAACGTCGTGGAATTCGCGGCCGAGCGCGGCGGGGTTCCGGATCTGCTGCGGTGAGGAGGCGTGGAAGAAGTTCGCGATGTGAGAGGTTGAGATGACCCGGCCGCGGCAGCGCCACAGGGCGAGGTCCTTCTCGAGGGGGCGGGCCAGCGGCAGCCAGGTGTTGTTCAGGAACGCCTCACGGTGGACCTCGATGATGCGCTCGAAGTCCTCGCCGACATCGGACAGTTGCTTGTACCTGGTGTCGTCGAAGAGCTTCACAGAGTGGCGCGCGTGTGCGATGGCCGCGACGCAGTCGTAGGCGAGCAGTTCGGCGAGTGCCGGCTCGATCGCCTGGAGTGTCCGATACGACTCGTAGACGATGAGGCAGGCGTAGTTGTGCATGCAGAACATGGGGACGACCGCGTGTTCGTCCTGGGCGGTCGCTACGCCTTGCATGAAGCGGCGCAGGAACATCAGGTCCTGTGCGATCAGTCCGAGTGCGATGTCGTTGCCGGGCGAGGTGGTCGTCGCCATTACGGTGTGCTTCCTGAGCGTGCCGGTGCTGGGAGGTAGTGCCGCATCCAGCGTTGCAGCCAGATGGTCGCGCGTGCACCAGGTTTTGCTGAGCACAGGGTGGCTGCATGGGGCCGAGACCGTTCGGGCCGTGGTCAGGCGTTGCGTTGGGCTGGGGTGGGGATGGTGCAGTCCAGCACGAGGGCCCGGACGTCGAGGTTTCTCCTCTTGCTGAGCTGAGTAGCTTGGGCGCCGTAGGTGGCTCGCACGGTGGCAAGGGTCTGTGAGGCGGGAGGGCGCTCGCGTTCTGACGCTGTCCACTGGTTCCGGGGGAAGTAGGCGATGAGGTAGAGGCCGTGGCGGGTGCCGAGGGTGGGCAGGTAGTCGTCGACGAGCTGGGTTTCCATGGCGGTGTTGAGTTTGTCGTGCCAGTTGCCTTTGACCTCGATGGCTACGTGGGCGAGGGGCATCTGGGGCAGGCGTGGAGCAATTGCCGGATCTGGTGCGGCGGGGGCCTGGAGGAGGAGGTCGATGCGGTCGCCGGAGCCCTTGGTGTTGCGGTTGACCTGGACCTCGCGGTTGATGAGGATGCCGCCCTGGCTGAGGTCGCGCCTGAGGGTGTGGGCGAGGTAGTCGGAGATGAGGTTTTCATCCTTGGCGAAGCGCAGCCGTTGCTTGCCGCGCGTGCCGTCCGGGCGGATTTCCAGGCTGGTCTCGTTCCACAGGATCGCTGCGGGGAGCGTGCCCGTGGTGAGGTCGTGCTGGACGGCGTTCAGGAGCGTGACGACCAGATCGAGCAGATCGGTTCCATCCTTGATCAGCCGCCGGTTGGGGTTGCGGATCAGCTCGGCAAGTTCCGTGGCCGTGGGGCGGATCCAGGAGGTTTCCCGATGTGTGTGTTCGGCTTCCCTCACCAGCGTGCGCAGGATGCTTGCCTGCGGCCAGGCATCGCGGAGGGTGCGCAGACGGGTGACGGCCTCGGCCGTTCCCCGGGAGGCGAGGTGGGCGAGCACTGCATCACGGCATCCCGGCCCGTGCTCAAGGACTGAGGCGTCGGAGGTGTCGGTGGGGGGATGGCGGGTGAGGAGGATCCCGGCGAGGTCGGCGACGGCCTCGGTGGGCAGGGCGGTGATCCAAGGTGCTGTGCTGCGGGGGTGCAGAATCTTCTGGGTGACGGCGTCCAGAACGGTTTGGTCGCTTCGCAGGCGGTGCTCCGCGGTCGGCCAGATCTCCTCGGGTGCCTCAGTCAGGAAGACGCCCAGGTATGCGGCGTCGAGGCCGGCGACCCTCGTGGGGCTGGGCTCGCGCAGGGGCATACCGAACTGGTCCAGTGCCTGTCTCCGGGTCGCGGGGGCCGCATGCTGCAGCAGCCAGGACAGCAGAGCGGCGAGGACCATGTATCTGTCGGGTCCGGTGGCCCGGGCGGAGGCACTGCGATGTGCATCTTCGGTGAGTTCCGTCAGCAGACGCATGAACTGGCCTTCGAGTGCCGGGGTCTGGATGCTCACGGCCAACTCGAGTTCGGGGAAGGGGCGTTCCGCCGCGTAGGAAGCACGGGCCAGGGTTTCAAATGTGGCCTGCAGTTCCTCCGGGGCATGCGGTAGCGCCGCCTGCAGCAGGCGTTGACGGCTGGCTCTGCCTGCGGTGCTGGTGTCTTCCATAGGAAATGCCACCAGCGTGGGTGCCCAGGCGCGCCACTGGCTGGCGGCAAGGGCAGCCATTGCCGACGGGTCGTCGAGGAGGATGGTGAAGGCGAGGACGGCGGCCCAAGGTTGCCAGGGAAGGTTGGTTGTGCCGATCCAGTCGTTGTCCGTCGGTCGGCTTTTCGTGACGAAGTGTTGCGCTGCTGCGCGTAGGCGGGGGGCGTGGTCGGTGGGCAGGACTGCGGTGCCGGGTGTGGTGAGCAGGTTGGTGGAGATGGCGGAGAGCGTGCCGGTCTCCGGGTCGTGAAGCAGGTTGTGGCAGAGGTCGATGAAGCTGTCGGTGTCGGCCGCTTCTGCTCGGGCAAGGAGGATCGGAGTGTTTTCGGCGTACTCGGCGCGGCCGTCCCATTTCCTGGGCTGGACCCGCTGTCTGGTTTCTGTGGCCCTGAGCCGGTCGGCGGCCTCGCCCTTGGTGGGGACGGCGTCGAACCAGACGGCGAATGCCTGGTCCCAGACTCGGGTGCCTCGGGTGGCCCAGGCGATGTCCTGCGCGGCGTCCGTGGTGCGCGTGAGGGACCATACGTAGTGCAGAGCGGGCAGGGCATGAGGGGCCTTGGCATCGTTCAGCGCCTGCTCGAGCTCGACCAGCCAGGCAAGGTCAGCGCTGTCGAGCAGGCTGCTTCGTTCCTCTCGTTCCGCACCGCCCAGGAGGCTCGTGTCAGGACGGGCCAGGGTGCGGGACGGCGGATGGGGGTCCCAGCCCTCGGCGAGGAGGAGGGCGTCCTCGGTGTCTGTCGCGAGGGTGATGAGCTGCTGGACCAACAGGCGCCGCAGTCGGCGGGCTTGAGGGTTGTCGGGGTCGTTCACCGGCGCGCACAAGGGCGCGGGAACGGCAAGCCGGGGATAGGTGCGCAGGTATGGGCGCAGCAGCGCGGCCACGCCGGGGATGTGGTTCTCGGCTGCGGGGCCGGCCAGGGCACGGTCGAGGAGGGTCTGCACCATGGTCTCGGTGTCGGCGCACGCGTTCCAGGGTGAATCGGCGGGTGTGAGGTGGTCGGCGGCCCAGGACAAGAACGATGTGATTTCGTCGGGACCGAGACTGGCTGGCAGGCCGCGGCAGAAGCTGGTGTAAAGGCTGTATTCAGCGTGCGGGGGTGTCAGGGCCGCAAGGAGTTCCGCCGTGGTGAGCTGGGGGCGGCACGCTTCGAGGACGACGCCGCGCAGACCGTCGTGGGGGTCGCGGCTGGGGTGCTGGGCCAGTTCGGCCAGGATCGGCTTCAGCAGTCCTGCCGCAGTATCGCGGTCGAGGTCGACGGTGATCTGCGCCGCGAGACGGCGCAGGAGGTGCGACTGTTGCGGGTCGAGCGCGACGGCTGCCACGTCCGGTAGGAGCTCGGTTGTCTCGTTGTCTGTGATCAGAGCGAAGACCAGCTCCAGTTCCTGGGTGTCCCCGGGCCGGGAGCGGGCCGCGGCATCGCGGAGCGCTTGCCGCAACTGCTGGGTGAGATCGGGGTGTTGAAGGCGGCCCGTACGCCGCCAGGGGGCATTGTGGGAGGTGTGCTGCTGGGCCTGCCGGAGCAGGCCGTCGACCATCAGCTTCCGGCAGTGGGCATCGTCGATGTAGGAGCTGTAGGACGCGATGGCTTCCGGGTCGGTTCCGATCAGCCAGTCGCCGAGGTCGGGGCGCAGGGCGACAAGCCAGGCGGCCAGTTCATGGAGGTCGCCAGGGATGCCCGCCTCGCCGATCTCACCGCGGTTCACGAGGAGCCCCTGCAGTTGCTCGCGGCCGAGTTGGTGGTCGGCGAGGTAGCGGGCCGTGAGGTAGGAAGCGATGGAGGCGTGGGCGGGTCCTGCGGCTGCCTGGCCCCGGCTGGTGAACAGAGGGCTGTGCAGGACGCTTTCCAGGATGGGCCGTTCGATGACGAACTGGCCGGACAGGGCGCCTTCTTCCGTGCCGAGGAAGGTGTCCAGGGGCAGGAGATTGCGGTCTGTCCGGTCCGGACGGAGGTTGGTGACACCTTCGGCTCCGGTGAGCAGGCAGTAACAGGCAAGGCGGGTCGCCGTGGCGAACCGCTGCTCCTGAGTGCCTGCGAGCTCGGCCGGATCTCGGTCCTCCCCCTGGTTCATGACCGCGCGCGGGAGGGCGAATCCGTACAGGGCACTCCGGCTGGCCGGCAGGGTGTTCTCGGCGGCGAAGGTATCCAGCAGCAGCTCGAGCGTCAGGGGGGTGCGGGCCAGTGCCTGGGCACCGGAGGCAGTGACGGCGTTCAGGAACCGCTCGGAGTCGAGGTCCCTGCTCGCGGCTGCCGTGATCAGGTCGGATCTCCGCAGGGGCGCCAGGGTGTACGTGTCGCGGTCGGTGATGCCGAACGCATGGGCGGCGGCCTGCTGCAGAGCGTTGGTGTAGGCCATGGTGCGGCAGGCGATCAGTACCTGCAACGGGCGGCAGTCGTAGGAGGCGGCCAGGTCGGTGAACCAGCCCGCGATTTCCTTGTTCGTCGCCTGGCATTCGTCGATCCCGTCCAGGATGAGGAGGAACCGCAGCGGCTGCTCGTCTCTTTGGGGCTCGGCCTCGGCAGGAAGCGGAAGAACGGTGAGCCGGTCCAGAACGGGCCGGGCTTTTCGGGTCAGATCTTCCCAGGTACGCACCTGCCCGAGGTCGACCCTCGCCTCCGTCTCCCAGGCCAAGGAGGTCTGCTTCGGGTCGAGGACTGCGGCCAGCGCGTATGACTTGCCGATGCCGGCTTCACCGAGCAGAACAGCCGATCGTGCGCAGGACTGCGTCACCGTCACGAGGGAGGATGTCTCGCGGGTCAGCCAGGGCCATGCGGTCGGCTCCTGCAGGAAGCCGTCGGAGTCGAGAGGCAGAGCCTCACCGACGGGGACGCAGAATCGCTCCAGATGCACGCGATGCTCCTTCGGATGAACACCCGAACCTACCGCAGTGCTCTGCTGTGTGACCGGAGACGAGCACGCACATGCCGAGCCTGCCTTTCCAGACGGTGCGCAGTACAGGCGCGGGGACCGGGCCTGCGGCTGTTCCCTTCAGCTCGCCCGGCGCCCGGCGGAGACGGGGTGCCCGCTGTGTCCGCCGGGCATTGTCAGACCCTCCCATTAACGTCCCTTTCGTCACATTTTCTCCGATTTGGAGGTATGGAGTGAGGGACACCGGAATTGAGCTGAAGCGTTTCCTGGATGAGGCCGAAAGCGGAGCGTACGACCTTCCCCCGATGCAGCGCGCCCTGTGTGTCCGGCCCGCGTTCTCCGTGCGGCTGATCGACTCCCTGTACCGGGGCTACCGGGTGGGGTCCATGCTGATCTGGGAGCCGCCAGTGGGACATCGGCCGAAGGCGGGCCGCTACCAGGAGCTGGAGGGGCGCCCGCGCTGGTGGATCCTGGACGGCCAGCAGCGGGGGACTTCCTACGCGGGCGCGTTCGGCCGGCGCCCCGCCTGGCTGCCCGAGGAGCTGTGGGCGTCCATGGGCGGGCCGGAGCTGGAGGTGGCGGTACGTTTCACCTCCTCAGGTGGCATCCAGTTCCGTACGCACCAGCCGGGCCGCGCACGGCACATCAGGCTGGCTGATCTCGTCACCGACGCAGGCGGCGAAGTGCGCCTGCTGCTCGAAGAGGCGGGCTACTCCCCCACCGACGCCCTCGTGGAGCAGGCTCTGGAGCTGCGGACCGGGCTGCTGCGGTATGTGCTGCCCATCGAGTGGCTGGCGGCCGAATGGCCCGACGCAGCCGAGAACTTCATC
Source organism: Streptomyces sp. NBC_00078 (assembly GCF_026343335.1). Lineage (NCBI taxonomy): Bacteria > Bacillati > Actinomycetota > Actinomycetes > Kitasatosporales > Streptomycetaceae > Streptomyces > Streptomyces sp. NBC_00078. The sequence goes on from NZ_JAPELX010000005.1 coordinate 13,788, forward strand.
CGCCGCAACCCCTCCCTCAAGCCCGAGGAACGCTCCCTGTGCAGCCTGAGCATCGCTTTTGAGCAGCTGCAGCGGGAGCACATCGACGTGCTCGTGCGCACCGCCCGCGACGCGGGCTTCGCCTGTGCGCTGGACCGCCGTCAGCTCAACCTGGTCCTGCAGGATTTCCTGCCGCGCGATGCACGCCGGGGGCAGGGTCGGTGGGCTCGCAGCGCTGCAGTGAGCCGGGCCGTGGAGCGGACGAAGCAGTCTGTCACCCAGGTCATCGCCTTCCTGCACCGTCACGGCATCACCGGCGACGCGCTGCTGTGGTCGCCTCCGGCCGCGCGGGTGCTGTGTGCGCTGTTCGACCGTTTCCCTCAGGCGGCCGGCGCGTCCTTCACCTGGCGGTGGCTGGCGCACGCCGCGGCGGGCCAGTTCTATCCCGGCGGTCCTCACTCGTCCCGGCCGCGTCAGGATGTGCGGGCTGTCCTGGCCGCCGCGTCCTTCGAGGAGGCGGCGGCGCTGCTGGCGGTGCACAGCGCTCCCGGTCCGGCCCCCCGGCTGAAGGCCGCGCAGCTGGTGCGTCCCAGCGCGTCCAAACGCCGCCTGTTGGGGGCAGCGGGCACGCTGTATGCGATGGCCTGCGCGCACCGCGTCTGTGGCCCGGTGATCGACTTCGCCGATCCCACGATGGTTTTTCCCGATCCCCGGATGCTGCCCCGGCTGCTGTGGCCGACTGCGGGGGCGGAGGTCAGTCTGGCGGCCTGGGCTCTGCTGGGCGAGGGCAGCGCTGAACGCATCAGGGCCAGCGGCGGCTGGAGCCGTCTGGTGTTCGAGCACCTGGATGTGCCTCCGGGCGGCCTGGCCGCGCACCAGCTCACGGCCCCGCCCGGCGGGCCCGTAATGCTGCCAGTGGAGCAGCAGCTGAAGCTGCGGGCCGAGGCCATGGCGGACGTCATCAACGCCTTCCTGGAGACGGCGGGTCCGCTGGCCGCTCCGGACTGCGGGTTCTGACGTGCCCGTCATGGTGCCGGGCGATCCGGCATGGCTGCCGGCCGGCGTGTACGCCAACGAAGGCGGGCACAGCGTCGCCGGTCTGCTGAGGCGGTGGCTGCGCGAGGCGGAGCGGGAGGGCGGCTGTGTGACCCTGACGGCCGGCTATGTCAGCTTCCACGGTCTGCAGCTGCTGGTGCCCGCGTTGCGGCGGGTCGTCGAGGCCGGGACGCGCGTGCGTCTGCTGCTCGGGGCGGAGCCGACCGGGCGGGCCGCCTTGATCGAGCCGGCCGGGGATCCCGCCGGCCGCAGACGGGTGGCCCAGGCTCTGGGGCAGAGCGAGCAGACGCTGCGGGCCGAGCTCAACGGGGTGCCCACGAGCGCGGCCAGCGCCTGGCGGCTGCATGAGATCCGGCAGTGGCTGCACCATCCGCTGGTGGAGTGCCGCCGCTGGGAACACCGTTTCCTGCATGCCAAGGCGCTCGTGGAGGTGACGGCCTCGGGCAGGCACCGGGCGGTGGCCGGCTCCTTCAACCTGACCATGCCGGGGCTGTGCACCAGCGGAGAGCTCGGCTTCGCCGCCCAGACCGCGCGGCAGAGCCGGGCGGCCGCCGCGGTGGTGGAGCAGTTCTGGGATGAAGGAGGCTCCTACGATCTGGCCGCGCTGATCGATGAGCGGCTCTGCCCGTACTCGGCGGAGCTGGTCTACCTGCGCATGCTGCTGGCCCGCTTCGGTGACGAGGTCAACGCCGCGCCCTCGGTACTGCAGCTGAAGACGTTCCAGCGCGACGGGGTCGCCAAAGCGCTGGCTGTGATGGACCGTTACCAAGGGGCACTACTGGCCGACGAGGTCGGCCTGGGCAAGACCTATATGGCCGGAGAGGTGATCCGCCGTCTGACCCTGGCCGGCGCGGGCCCGGTCCTGGTGGTGTGCCCGGCCCACATCAAGCAGTCGGTGTGGCGCCGGCGACTGGGCGAGTGGCAGCTGAACGGCGTGCATGTGCTGAGCTACCCGCAGTTGCTGCTGCGGGTGCGGCGCCTGGTACGCCGGGGTGCCGATTGGAATTCCTACGGGCTGGTGGTCCTGGACGAGGCGCATTGCCTGCGCAACAGCAACACCTGGCGGTGGGCGCTCAACCAGCTGCTCGCCCATCAGCCCGTGCGGCCGAAGGTCTTGATGCTGTCCGCGACCCCCGTGCAGAACCGGGGCCGTGATCTGACGGAGCTGCTGAGAATCGCCGCCCCCTTGCGGGATGTCCCGGACGATCCTGTCCAGCAGGGGCGTCTGTCCTTCGACGAGCTGGAGGAGCTGTGTGAACACGCCGATGTGCTGGACGAGTCGGATCTGCAGCGGCTGCACACCGAGCTGGACCGGCTGATGGTGCGCCGCACCCGGCCCTTCGTCGTCCAGGCCTACGCTCGCGAGGCACGCCGTCTCAAGTTCCCGGCGGTGCAGCAGATCCCGGTGCGCTACAGCCTGCCCGCCTCCCTCCAGGTCTTGTTCGGCGACGTGCTGGACGCGGTCGGCCACGACAACGCCCTGTCCGAGGAGCAACTCACCGACCTGGAGAAACTGCGCGGACCGGTACCACGGGTGAACACCCTGCGGCTGGCGGCCTACAAGGCCACCACCTATCTTCGGGTCGGTCCCGACGAGCCGCGCTGGCTGCCGCTGCTGCTCGGCCTGCTGCGGATGGGCCTGCTCAAGCGCATCGAGTCGTCCGTCGCCGCGTTCGCCGCCACCGCCTCTCACATGGCCGAGCGCACCCGCATCGCCCTCGACGAGCTCGCCCAGGGCCGGGTACGGGTCTATGTGCCCGTCCGGCTCAAGAAGCAGATCCGACAGCTGCTGGACTCCCCCGCCGGCCAGGACCCCGGGAACGGCGAGGAGCTGGACTACAACACCCTCGTGGACTACTACCTCGGCGGTGAACGCCCCGGGCCCGGCCCACAGACGCCCGGCCGGGACTTCCGCTACCGCCCGGCAGCCGACTTCGACGCCGAAACGATGCGCGCCGACCTCGAGCACGACTTCGCAGTCCTCGAGCATCTCGCCCGGACGGCCGCCGCGGCCGTGCCCGACGATCCCAAACCCGCCGTCATCACTAATCTCCTGGCCCGCATCAGTGCCGCATCGGGGCTGGCACCAGCGAAGACCGTGCTGTTCGCCAGCTCACGTGTCACCACCGCAGATCTGGCAGCACGCCTGACAGCAGCCGCCCTGCCGGGCACACCGCTGGACGTCCTCCAGGGCCGCATCGCCAGTCTCGGCGACGCTGAGGTCCCCTCCAAGGCACACATCGCCGCCGTGCTGGGGAACTTCGCGCCGCACACCGCAGCCGACCTGAGCGCAGAGATCGGCGTCGAGGTCCCCGAAGACCTCTACGACCTGCTGATCACCACCGACATGCTCGCCGAAGGCGTCAACCTCCAGCAGGCGGGCTTCGTCATCCACTACGACCTGCCGTGGAACCCGAAGATCCTCGAACAACGGCTGGGCCGCATCGACCGCCTCGGCTCACCCCACCCGCAAGTGGCCTCCTACACCGTCCTCCCGGACATCGGACTCGATCTCGTCCTGCGGCTCGTGGACCGGCTCATGGCCAAGACCCGCGTCGCCGCCGCCTGCGTGGGAACACCCAGCGAGCTGCTGCCCGGCGCCCCGGTCGAACCCCGCAACTTCGTCGACCTGGTCGATCACCTCGACCGGCCCCAGACCCGCCGCGGCCGCCTCCCCCTGGCCGAACACCAACGGGTCTGGCTCGCCCGCGCCATGCGCGAACCCCGCCTCAAAGAAGCCCTCGAGCGCCTGCCTCTGTGGTGCGGCGCCATCCACCCGGGGCACTTCGACGTCCCCGGCGTCATCTACTGCTTCACCCTCATCCAGCCTTCCGACCAGCGACGTATCACCGCCTTTGCCCGCGTCTACGGGCACCCCCTTCACCAGGCCATCACCCTGGACGCCGCCCGCTGCCTTGACCAGGCCCACCTCGACCTCGAACAGTGGCTGGACACCCGCCAGGACGCCGCCCCTCTCCTGCCCACTGCACACATCGCCCCCGCCGAACTCCACCTCGTGTGGGAACTCCTCGACTACGCCCGCCAACAAGTCGCCACCGCCCACGGCCTCACCGACGACCCCACCAGCGAACGAATCCAACTCACCGCCTGGATGCTCCTGCCCCACCGCACCGCAGGCAGTCCGACCTGAAACAGGCAGGGGTGACCGAAGGACCCAGGCCCCGAGCGGGACCACTCCCGTGCGATCGCGGAGCCGGGCAAGGTTGATCCTGTCCGGCCCCGCCGTCGTCGGGTCAGCCGAGGTCGAGCGTCTTCTGCGCGAAGTCGGCCGGGGCCAGACGGGGCAGGGCCACGGTGTGCCGTCCCGGTGTGCGGCCTTCCAGCGCTCGGTCAGCTCGCCGTTCCATCCCTTGGGAGGGGGCCACGGGACGCCCCAGGCGTCGAGCCGGTCACGCTTCCAGCCGTCGGCGGCGTACGGACAGTTTCGATCTCATCAGGTGATGGGAGCTCCGTCATAGACAGTGAACGCTCCGTGTTCAAAAGTTGTCCCCCGAAGCTGTGTTGGAAAAGCGAGAGGTCCGTTGTCTTGTCCAGCGGGAGCCACCCCTCAGTGCGGGGCCTTGACCCCGGATTTTGGACACCGGAGACACTTGGATCTTGATGGTCCGGGTGGTCAGGAGTCCTGCACAGATGGCAATGAAGCACTATCCGTCGGTGTTCAAGGCGGACGCGGTCGCGCTGTACCGGTCGAGGCCGGGAGCGACGATCAAGTCGGTCGCCGAGGACCTCGGGGTCAACACCGAGACCCTGCGGAACTGGATCCGGGCCGACGACGGCCGGCGCCAGGGTGCCCACTCGACGCCTCCGGCGGCGTCGGCCCAGGCCCGGAACCCGGTGGAGGCCGAACTCGCCGCCGCGCGGAAGCGGATCCGCGAGCTGGAGGAAGAACGCGACATCCTCCGCAAGGCGGCCCGGTATTTCGCCGGGGAGACGCGCTGGTGAGGAGCCGTAATTTAACTACTGCCGGATTCGGGCCAATACCTCTGTGCCGCGATGTAGTTGAGCTGTTGTGGCGATTCCGGATGAAGTCCTGGCGGTACTGGATGCGAAGTTCGCGGCAGTGCTGCCGCATCTGGACGAGCGGCAGCGCCGTCTGTATCTGGCGTCCGAGGCCGAGGCTCTGGGGCATGGCGGGATCGCGGCCGTGGCGAGGCTGGCGGAGGCCTCGGAGTCGACCGTCGCACGAGGGCGTGAGGAACTCGCGGGCGGAGCAGAGATCTTGGGGCGGGTGCGCAAACCCGGCGGCGGGCGCAAGTCCGCCGCCGAGCGTGACCCTGGTCTGGTGGCGGCTCTCGAGTTGTTGATCGAGCCGCGTGAGGTGGGTGATCCGGTGTCTCCGCTGCGCTGGACCACTGCCTCGTTGCGGGATTTGTCCCAAGAGTTGACCGATGCCGGCCATCCGGTCAGTGCCCCGGTGGTCGGCGGCCTGCTGCGTGCGATGGGCTTCAGCCTGCAGGGCATGGCCAAGACTCGGGCCGGCAGTCAGGTGCCCGACCGCGACGCCCAGTTCCGGCACATCAACACCGCCGCCGAACGCTTTCTGGCGCGGGACCTGCCGGTGGTGAGCGTGGATGCGAAACAGAAGGAACCGATCGGTGACTTCGCCCGCCCAGGCCGCACCTACCGCCCCAAAGGCCAGCCGATCACCGCCCCAGACCACGACTTCATAGGCCCCGACACCCCGATCGCTATCCCGTACGGCATCTACGATCTGGGGCGCGACAGCGGCTGGGTGAACGTGGGCACCGATCGCAACACCGCCGCCTTCGCGGTGGAGTCCCTGCGTCGCTGGTGGAAGGTCCGAGGGTGCCTCGACTACCCCGGTGCTGGCCGCTTGCTGGTCACCGCCGATGCCGGAGGAGCCAACTCTGCCGACTCCCGCCTGTTCAAGATGGGCCTGACCGACTTCGCCGACGAGTGCGGACTGAGCATCACCGTCATGCACTTTCCACCCTGTACTTCAAAATGGAACAAAGTGGAACATCGGCTGTTCTCCCGGATCACCCACAGCCTGCGCGGGCAGCCGCTGACCAGCTACGAAGTGCTGCTGGAGACCATCTCCGCCACCCGCACCCGCACCGGACTGACCGTTCATGCGGCACTGGACGAGAACGCGTACCCCACCGGCCGCGTGCTCACCCGAGCCGAACGCAAGAGCGCCGAGCGGCGGGTCGAGCGCGACGAGTTCCACGGCGAGTGGAACTACACCATTGCCCCGCAGGACCCCGGCCAGCAGCTTCCGGAAGATCTACCAGACGAGTTGGGTCCTCCCGTCCCGGCCGAGGCCACCTTCCTCCTCACCCACCCCGCACTCACCGGCATGACCCGAGAACACTTCGAACAGCTCGTGCTCCAGCTCGAACCGTGCCAACAGGTCCTGACCGAAGCCGAACGCCAGAGTGCAGGCAGGGACGGCCGCGGCCGCAACCCCGGCTTCGGCACCCTCGATCACCGCCACCGCGTCCTGGCCGCCGTGCTCCGCAGCCGCAACACCGTCACCTTGACCCTCGCGGCCGAACTGATGGGCCGTAGGCGCAACGTGCTGAGCTATCACGCCGGGAGGTCCAAGCCGATGCTGGCCTTCGCAGGGCCCGAGCTCGCCAGAGTCCTCGTCTTCCACAGGACCCGCCCTCCCCGCACGATCGAAGCCTTGAAGCGCGTGATCGAGCACCACGACAACGAGATCAACTCAACCAGTAGTTAAATTACGGCTCCTGACCCGCTTCCAGTTCGTTGCCGATCACCAGCGCCGTCACGGCGTGAAGCGGCTGTGCGCCATCCTCGGGATCGCCCGTTCCAGCTTCTACTACTGGCGCCGCACCGCACCCAAGCGGGCCGCTCGCCAGGCTGCGGACGCCCAACTCGCGGCCCGGATACGTCAAGTGCACCGGGACTCGGACGGTACCTACGGCGTCCCGCGGATCACTGCCGAACTCCGCGACGACGGCCGGGCGGTGAACCACAAGCGCGTCGCCCGTGTCATGCGGACCATCGGGCTCACCGGAGTTCGCCTGCGCCGCAGGCATCGCACGACGGTCCCGGCCCCGTCCGCGGCCAAGGCCCCCGACCTGATCGGCCGCGACTTCACCGCGGCGGCGCCGAACACCAAGTACGTCGGTGACATCACCTACTTGAGCATCGGCAGCGGGAAGTTCTGTTATCTCGCGACCGTGATCGACCTGTGCTCACGCCGTCTGGCCGGCTGGGCCGCCGCCGACCACATGCGAACCGAGCTGGTCACCGACACCCTGGCCGCCGCGATCCGGACCCGCGGCAGCCTGAACGGCGCGATCATGCACACGGACCACGGATCGCAAGGTGGATTCAACTGGTCGTCGCAACACCCTGATCTCGGAGGTGTGCGACGTGGCTACGGCGGACTGGAGTTTGAAGACCAGCGATGTTCCGGAGGGTCGGCGTCGGCAGTGGCGCGCTGATCGTGCGTTGCGGCCGGCGATGCGGTCGCCGGGGCGGCCTGATCCGTCTCGAGTCGTGCAGCGCCAGTTCTGGCGGCTGATCGCCACGGGGGTCACGACGGTGGAGGCGTCGTTGGCGGTCGGCGTGTCGTGGCCGGTGGGTGCGAGGTGGTTTCGTCACGCTGGCGGCATGCCTCCGATCTCGTTGGCCGAGCCCACGGGCCGGTACCTTGCGTTCGAGGAGCGCGAGGAGATCGCGATCCTCAGGGCGATGAAGAAGGGCGTGCGCGAGATCGCCCGCGCCCTGGGGCGTGACCCCGGAACGATCTCTCGCGAACTGCGCCGCAACGCTGCCACGCGCGGCGGCAAGCAGGAGTACCGCGCGACGGTCGCCCAGTGGAAAGCACAGCAGGCCGCCAAGCGCCCGAAGACCGCGAAGCTCACAGGCAACGACAGGTTGCGTGAATATGTACAGGACCGGCTCGTCGGCAGCGTCCGCCGCCCCGACAACACGATCGTCACCGGGCCCAGGACGCCCGCATGGAAAGGGCTGAACAAGCCGCACCGCCAGGACAGAAGATGGGCGACGGCATGGAGCCCGGAACAGATCTCGCATCGCCTTCATGTCGACTTCCCCGATGATGAGTCCATGCGCATCAGCCACGAAGCGATCTACCAGGCGCTGTTCATCGAAGGCCGTGGCGCGCTCAAGCGGGAACTGGTCACGTGTCTGCGCACCGGCCGGGCGCTGCGGACTCCCCGTGCACGGTCACGGAACAAGCCGCAGGGGCATGTCACCGCGGACGTCGTCCTCAGTGAACGCCCCGCCGGGGCCGCAGACCGCGCGGTCCCCGGACACTGGGAAGGCGATTTGATCATTGGGACGGGCCGCTCCGCGATCGGCACGCTTGTCGAGCGCAGCAGCCGCTCCACACTCCTGGTGCACCTGCCCCGGCTGGAGGGCTGGGGGGAAAGGACACCCGCGAAGAACGGCCCCTCGCTCGGAGGCTATGGCGCGATCGCGATGAACGCGGCGCTCACCACGTCGATGACGCAGCTGCCCGAGCAGCTGCGCAAGACCCTCACTTGGGACCGAGGGAAGGAACTCTCTGGCCATGCCCAGTTCGCTCTCGACACCGGGACGAAGGTGTTCTTCGCCGATCCGCACTCGCCCTGGCAACGACCGACAAATGAGAACACGAACGGGCTGCTGCGTCAGTACTTCCCGAAGGGCACCGACCTCTCCCGGTGGTCGTCCACGGACCTCGAAGCCGTCGCCCTGGCAATCAACAACCGGCCCCGAAAAATCCTCGGTTGGCGGACACCGGCCGAGGTTTTCGAAGAGCAGCTACGCTCACTGCAACAGCACGGTGTTGCATCGACCGGTTGAACTCGCCCAATACACAAGCCGGGCATTCGCCGACGCCTGCGCTCAGGCCGGTGTCCGGCAGTCCATGAGCGCCGTCGGCAGCTCGGCGGACAACGCCGCCGCCGAGAGTTTCAACGCGAGCTTCAAAAGAGAGACGCTCCAGGGCCGAACGGGCTGGTCAACCGAGCGTGAGGCCCGCCTCGCAGCGTTCCGCTGGCTCCACCGCTACAACACCCGCCGCCGTCATTCCCGGCTCGGACAACGCAGTCCGATCGCCTACGAAGACACCTTCCACACAACATCAACTACGCTCACCGAAGCCGCATAAGACGTGTTCAGGATTCGGGGTCAAGGCCCCATCACGCCCTTCCCCGTGGTCGCTTCGGTGAGCCGGAACGATTCACCCTGCGTGACCACGATGTGAGCATGGCGAGGGAGGCGATCCACGGTGGCGGTGGCCAGGGTCATCGCGGAAGATTTCAAGTCCAGTGAGACGTTTGTGATGCTATGGGATCTGTGGTGTGGGTTCCCTGCGCTTGGCAGGGTCGTTGATCCACGCCTTCCGGGGTATCTCGGGTGGTGTGGGGCGGCGGCCGAAGCGTTCGGGGTGCCGGTTGTATGCGGCGGTGAGGGTGACGGCCCGCTGGTCGCGGACCTCCTCGGCGGTACCGAAGTGGACGCTGGCCGGCGTGTGCCATCCGATGCCCGAGTGCCGGTGTTCATGGTTGTAGTAGGAGATGAAGGCGTCGAACCATTCGCGGGCGTGGGCCAGGGAGTCGAATCGTTCGGGGTAGTCGGCCATGTACTTGGTGGTCTTGAACTGGGCCTCGCTGTAGGGGTTGTCGTTGGAGACTTTCGGCCGGGAGTGACTTCGGGTGACACCGAGGTCGATCAGAAGCTGCGAGACCTTCTTGGACGTCATGGAGGTGCCCCGGTCGGCGTGGACGGTCTCGGGCACGATGCCGTTGCGTTCGACGGTGTCCCGGATCAGCTCCTCGGCCCGCTCGGCTGATTCGGCGCGCTCGACGGTGTGGCCGACGATGTAGCGGCTGAAGATGTCGATGATGACGTAGGCGTGGTACCAGTTGCCCTTGGCCGGTCCGGCCCGTTTGGTGATGTCCCAGGTGAAGACCTGCGAGGGGGCGGTGGCGACCAGTTCGGGCACGGCCTTGGCCGGGTGGGTGGCCTGACGGCGCCGCTCGCCCGCCTGGCCCTTCTCGCGCAGGATCCGGTACATCGTGGAGACCGAGCAGTGATAGCGGCCCGCGTCCAGCTCACGGGCCCAGATCTGCGCGGGCGGCAGCTCTGCGTACTCGGCGCTGTTCATCAACTCCAGTACCGTCGCGCGCTCTTCGTCCGTCAGCGCCGATGGCTGCGCCTGGACGTGGGAGCGGGGTGTGCGCGGTGGCGGAGGCTTGAGCCGACGGTAGTGGGTGGCTCTGGACCGGCCGGTCAGCCGGCACGCGGCCGTGATGCCCAGCCGGTCCCCGACGCCGGTGAACGCGGTGTCGAGGACCGGGTCGGCGGCGTGCTTCAGTCCGCGCTCTCGGAGATCATTTCCAAGAGCGCGGAGGCTTTTCCCATCACCTCGAGTGCGGCCTTGTTCCGGGCCAGGTCCTTTTGCAGCCGCTCCACCTGCTGGCGCAGCTTCTCGTTCTCCACCTCCGCGGCGGACTTCTTCGCACGGGCCGGGCTGGTCCGGCGGTCGACCAGGTTTTCCAGGGCCCCGGCATCCCGGGCGGCCCGCCACTCCTTGACATGCGAGTGGTAGAGCCGTTCCCGGCGCAGGACCGCGCCCTTCTCGTTCCTGGGCGCGGCGTCGTACTCGGCGACGATCCGCAGTTTGTACTCCGAGGTGAAGGTACGGCGCTTCGGCCTCGGCGCCGGGTCGGACCCGACGGGCTCAGTGCTTGGCATACGGGGCGGTTCTCCTGTCGTGCCCTCTCAGGCTAACCCCGCAGAACGGGACGTCTCACCCAAGGCTGACAGAGAGGGCCCTCGCGTCAGCACCGCGCGCTCCCACATCTGTCGCAGCGGCTGGTCACGCTGGCCGATCCGCGCCACCGGCGCGGGAGGCGTCACTCGTTCGTGAGCGTCCTGCTGATCGCCTGCTCCGCCGTACTGGCCGGGGCCCGCTCGTTCACGGCGATCGGACAGTGGGCCAAAGCGGCCCCTCAGACGGCCCTCGCCCGGCTCGGTGCCCGCGTGGCCACGGTGTTCAGCGTCCGCGTCGCGCCGAGCGCGGCGACCGTGCGCCGCGTCCTGAACGCGGTCTGCCCGGGCGGGCTCGCCGACCTGCTCGGCACCGATCCAGCCGGGGCCGGCACCCTCGCGGTGGACGGCAAGACCGCCCGGGGCTCGCGCACCGTCACCAGCCCGGCCGCACACCTGCTGGCCGCGATGACCGGCGCCGGGCAGACGGTCACCCAGCTGCGGGTGCCGGACAAGACCAACGAGATCACCTGCTTCGCCGCCCTGCTGGAGCCGTTCTACCTGGCCGGAGTGACGGTGACCGCCGACGCGCTGCACACCCAGCGCGCCCATGCCCGGTTCCTGGTGGAGGAGAAGCAAGCGCACTTCCTGCTGGTGATCAAGGCCAACCAGCCCAGCCTGCTGCGGCAGTTGAGGGCACTGCCGTGGAAACATGCCACCGCCCGGCGCTACGACCGCGAAACGGGGCACGGCCGCAAGGAGACGAGGGCGACCAGGGCCCTGACGGTCACCGACCTCGGCCTGGACTTTCCCCACGCGGTCCAGGCCGTGAAAATCCTGCGCCACCGCACCGACATCAGGACCTGCAAAGTCACCCGGCAGACCGTCTACGCACTCACCGACCTGACAGCCCGCCAGGCATCCCCCCAGCGCCTCGGACAGCTGGCCCGTTCCCAGTGGGTGATCGAGAACCGGCTCCACTTCGTCCGCGACACCACCTTCGCCGAAGACGCCTCGAAGATCCGCACCGGATACGGACCGCAGAACATGGCCACGCTCCGCAGCTTCGCGATCAACGTCCTGCGAGCGGCAGGCCACGCCAACATCGCCGCCGGGATCCGCGAGATGTCCTACGAGCCCTTCCGCCGTCCACTCGACCTCCTCGGACTGACCTGACCAGCAACGATTCAAGGTCGTCAGACTTTGCAACAGCCCTGTGACGCGAGGCGCGGTTGGCATTGCGGGCAACGGCCTGGACCGCGTGATGAAAGCCGTCGCCTCGCCGGCGGCAGTCACGGAGGATCGTGTAGTTCTTCATCCACCGATGACGTGTTCCACGCGGGCGCGGACCTTGCGGTGCTCGGCGCTGTCGTCTTCCTCACCTGAGAGCAGGGTGGTCAACTCCGTTCTGACTGGGATTCTTTGG